>DATIBN010000062.1:0-12396 GCA_035457525.1 Thermoanaerobaculia bacterium
CCGAAGAGCTCGGCGCTCGATCGGCTCGGCATCGAGAAGATCGTCGCCCTCATGCAGACCGAGGACCGCCGCGTCCTCGAAGCGCTCCGCAAGGCGCGGCCCGCGATCGTCCGGGCGGCGCGCCTCTTCCTGGAGACCTATCGAACCGGCGGAACCTGCTTCCTCTTCGGCGCCGGAACGAGCGGGCGGCTCGCGGTTCTCGAAGCGGCCGAGCTTCCGCCGACGTTCGGCACCGATCCCCGCCGGGCGCGCGCCGTCATTGCCGGAGGACGGGGCGCGGTCTTCCGCGCGAAGGAGGGGGCGGAGGATCGGAGCGAGGAGGGATGGCGCGCCGCCGGAAAATCCCGACGGGGCGATCTCGCCATCGGCGTCTCGGCCTCCTCGGTGACGCCGTTCGTCCGCGGCGCGCTCGAACGCGCCCGCCGCACGGGCGCGAAGACCGTCCTCGTCACGGCGAGCCGCTCGGGCGGGACGAAGGCGCTCGCCGACGTCGTCGTGCGGCTCGACGTCGGCCCGGAGGTCGTCGCGGGCTCGACGCGATTGAAAGCCGGCACGGCGACGAAGCTCGCACTGAACCAGATCACCACCTCCGCGCTCGCGTCGGCGGGGAAGGTCTATGGCCCGTGGATGATCGACCTGCGCGCGGGATCCGCGAAGCTGCGCGACCGCGCACTTCGCATCGTCGCCGCGGCGTGCGGCGTGGCGCCGGAGGAGGCGCGCCGGTTGCTCGGCCGGGCTCGCGGCGAGGTCCGGACCGCCATAGTGATGGGGCGAACCGGGGTGACTCCCACGATCGCCCGAAAACGCCTGAGCGGCGCGCTGGGGGACCTGCGAGCGGCGCTCAAAGGTGGCAAGTCCCGCAGTCGGACGAAGAAATGACTCGAGCGAAAAAGCAGGAGAAGGGTGCGCTCCTCGAGTTCCTTCACGTTCACTCGCTCAGTCTCGCTGCGATCGCTTTTCTCGTCCTCTGGATCGTTCTTTACGTCCGGTCCGATCCGGAGACCCACGGCGGAGCGTTCCTGGGAAACTCCGTGGCCGACTGGAGCGGGACGCTCTTTCTGGTCATCGCGACCAAGTACTTCTTCGAGACGGGATCCGCCGAGAGCCGGCGCGTTCCGCGTCACCTCCGGAGCCGGGTCGCAGACTTCCTTCTCCGCCACTCCCTGACGATCTTCCTCGCCGTAACGGCACTGGGGTGGCTCCTGCTCTATCGCTCGCAGGATCCGAAGTCCCGTTGGGGCGAAGTCACCGGCAACGTACTGTCCGAGTGGGTCCAGATGATCGGTATCGTCTTTCTCACCAAGAAGCTCGTGGAACGCGGATCGAAAGAGAGTCGTTAGTCGGAGAACTCAAGAGCGCCGGCCGAGCCTCGACGCCGCCTCCCGATCGAGGAAGACCTCCAGGCGCGGGTGAAGCGAAAGGAATGACGCCGGACACCGGGCGGTGACCGGTCCCCCGAGCGCCGCCGCCACGGCGGCCGCCTTCTTCCGGCCGACCGCGACGAGCAGGATCGCCTTCGACGCCACGATCGTCTCGATGCCGACCGTGAGCGCCTCCCGCGGCGCCGGCTGCAACCCGTCGGCCGCGAGACCGCGCCGCGTGGAGGCCGACAGCCGGACGAGCGACGTCGTCGGCGGAAGGGAACGCGCCGGCTCGAGATACGCGACGTGGCCGTTCTCGCCGATCCCCACGAGCGCGAGGTCGGGCGGCCCCTCCCGGGCGAGCTCCCGGTCGTAGCGCGCGCACTCGCGCCCGACGTCCGGCGCGTCGCCGCGCAGGAAACGGATGCGGCGCGCGTCGAGATCGACCTTCGAGAACAGGTGGCGGTCCATGAACGCGCGGAAGCTCCGCGGGTCCTCGGGCGCCGCCCGCAGCTCGTCGAGGTTGAAGGTCGTGGCCCGGCGGAAAGGCGCACGCCCGGCGGCGTGGAGCCTCGCGAGCTCGCGGTAGATCGGGACGGCGGTCTTCCCGACGGGGAGAAGGAGGACCGGCCGTCCCCGCCGCCGAAGGAGTCCGGCGATCCTCGTCGCGGCGGCGCGCGCGACGGCGGCGGGAGTGGCGAGGATCTCGACCGTCACAGATCGCGGAACGACACGAGCTCGATCCCCTGCTCGACGACGAGCGCCTTCGTCTCCGGGTCGCAGAGGAGCGCCAGCTCGCGCTCGCGCTCGCGCGCGTAGGAGCTGCCCGAGAGGAGTCTCTCGTCCGGGTGGCCCGGGTGGCACATCAGCTCGGTCGTCTCGTCCTCGAGGTCGCGCAGTATCGACCGCAGTTTCCCGGCGGTCGCGTCCTTTCCGTAGAAGTCGTCGATGAATCGGTCGGGCGTGCGGACGCCGGAGGCGCGGAGCTCGTCTCGCGCCGCGGGAGTCGACGCCCGGACCGGAATCCCCAGGCCGAGCGCGGCGCTCGCGAAGACGGGCTGCACCGTGGGGTGGAGCGCCGCGTGGTGGTGCGAGTCGAGGTGCGACGGCCGCCCGCCGGCCATCTTCTCGAAGAGAAAGATCTGCGCGTCGAGCTCCCGGGCGATCTCCTCCGCAGAAAGGGCATCCGGAAAATCCGCCGGCAGCCGGGGAAACCGGCCGCCGACGAGAAGCGAGCGGACGCGGTCGGGGCTCGATGCCGGCAGGCCGCCGCCCGTCAGCGCGAAGTGCAGGCCGAGCGAGAGTCGCGGCGCGCGCCGCCGCACGTCGGCGACACCCTCCTCCGCCGCGGGCTCGAGGACCATCACGGTGGCGGAGGTGACGATCCCGTGGACGTGGGCCTCGACGACGCCGGCGTTCACGCCCGGCGTGCGTCCGAAGTCGTCGGCGTTGACGACCAGGCGCTTCACGGGAGCGCCTCGATCGCGAGCTTCACGGCCCCCATCGCGGGCTCCTCGGCGAGGAGCCGCACACTCGCGCGCGGCCGCTCGAGACGCCGCCCGACGTCCTCGGCGAGCGCCGGCACGGCCGCGAACGTGCCGCCCGAGAGAACGACGTCGTACGGAAAGTCTTCCAGGCGCAGGCGCTCGCGCACGCTCGTGGCCGCCCGCACGAGCTCCGCCGCCGCGTCCGACAGGATTGCCTTCGCCACCTCGTCCCCTGCGAGCGCCGCCTCCGCGACGCGCGGAGCGAACTTCGCGACCTTCGTCCGGGGGAACTCGCGGTCGTAGATCGCGTGGAGGATCTGGTCGGGCCGCGCGATCTGAAAGTGCTCCGAGAGCGCGCGATCGAGCGACGTCGCACGCCCCCGGCCGTCGGCCGCGCGCAGCACGTCGCGGATGGCGCGCTCGCCGATCCAGAACCCGGAGCCCTCGTCTCCGAGGTGCCAGCCCCAGCCGCCGGACCGGGCGATCTCCCCCGCCCGGTTCCTCCCCCACGCGATCGAGCCCGTGCCGCACACGAGCGCGAGCCCGACCCGCTCCGGCGACCCCGCGACGAAGGCGATGCGCGCGTCGTTCGTGACGACGACCCGGTCGCGGAACCCGATGCGCCGGAGGATCCCGCGGAGGACCGCCTCGTCGGCCGGGCGGTCCGCGCCGGCGATCCCGAGAGCGAGCGCTTCGGGGACGGCGTGGCCGGCGGCGCGGGCCTCCTCGATCACGGCGTGGAGGACCTTCTCGACCTCGAGCTCGCCGTGCGTGCGCAGGTTCGCTCCTCCCCCGAGAGCTCCGCCGACGACCCGCGCGTCCTCGTCGGCGAGGATTGCCCGCGTCTTCGTTCCGCCCGCGTCGATCCCGAGAACGTACCTCACGCCGTCAGCGATCGACCGCCTGGACCCGCTTCTTCACCCAGGGCAGGAGAAGAAAGGCGGGGACCGAGAGCAGGACGGTGTAGAGCGCGAAGATGCCGAAGCCGAGACGGTCCGCCGCCCAGCCGCTCGCGGCTCCGGCCACGTGCCGGGCCAGCGAGAAGAGCGCGGAGAGCAGGGCGTACTGGACTCCGGCGTGCTCCTTGTCGCAGAGACGCATCAGGAGCGAGAGAAACGCCGCGGTCCCGAGGCCCTGCGTGAAGGACTCCCACACGCTCGCACCGTAGACCGCGAGCTTCTCGGCCCCCGTCAAAGCGACCACCGCATACCCGAGATTCGACGAGGCCTGGAAGATCCCCATGACGACGAGCCCCCGGATGAGGCCCAGGCGCATCGTCCAGAAGCCGCCGATCAGCGCGCCGACGATGGTGGCGCCGATGCCGAACGTGTTCGAAACCCACGCGATCTCCTGGATCGTCCGCCCGCTGTCGACCCAGAACGGACGAATCATCGGAGAGATCGCCTGGTCCCCCAGCTTGTAGAGGAGGACGAACGCCAGCGTCGGAATCGATCCGGGCTTCGCGAGCCATCGGAGGAAGGGGGTCAGGAAGAGCTTGCGCTCGGACGCGACCAGCTCCGCCGCCGGCGCCCGCAGGACGACGAGGGCCAGCAGCAGCAGGATGCCGGCGCCCGCCATCCACGCCGGCCCCCACCCGAGGAATCCGGCCGCGGAGAGCAGGAAGCCCCCCGCCACGATCGTCGCCGCCCGGTACGCCGAGACGCGGATCCCGTTGGCGGCCCCCTCCTCCCCGCGCGGAAGAAACGCGATCGTGTGCGCGTCGATGGCGATGTCCTGCGTGGCGGAGGCCATCGTGAATGCGAAGAGGACGGCCCAGACGTAGATGCCCGGGTTCGCGGAGACGGGAAAGGTCGTGTGCAATGCGAGGCAGATGGCCAGGACGACCAGACAACTCGCGATCCACTTGCGCCGGTCGCCGTAGCGGTCCACGAGCGGCGCCCACAGCGGTTTGGCGACCCAGGGAAGGCCGAGAAGCTCCATCATCCCGATCTCGGTCAGCGATACCCCGCGCGAGCGGAAGAAGACCCCCCACACCTCGCGGAAGATCCCGAAGGGGAACCCCTGGGCGAAGTAGAGGATCGTGACCCACCGCATCCTCCGCGCGAAGCCGGGCGCCCGCGGCGGTTCGGGAGGGAGCGGGGCGACGGCCTCGGTGCTCACCGGACGAAGTGTGGACGACCGGGTTCGGGTTGTCCACGCTCATCTTGACAGCGAACGATTCGCTTTGTTCTCGTAGGCGCAGGAGAAAACATGAAACGTCCCGTCGTCCTTTTCACGGTCGCCGCGACTCTCTGGTCCGTGTCGGCGCGCGCCGCCGACCCCGCGTCATCGTCGGTCCTGGCGCCGCTCGACGCGATTTACCCGGATCTCGACAAGCTGTACGTCGATCTTCACCAGTCGCCGGAGCTCTCGTACCACGAGGAGAAGACGGCAGCGAAGATGGCGGACCGGCTGCGGGCCCTCGGCTTCGAGGTGACCACCGGCATCGCAAAGACGGGCGTCGTCGGAATCCTGCGAAACGGCAAGGGTCCCACGGTCATGCTGCGCACGGACCTGGACGGCCTTCCCGTGGAAGAGAAGACGGGGCTCCCCTACGCGAGCAAGGTCACGGCAAAGGACGACGCGGGCGAGACCGTGCGCGTGATGCACGCGTGCGGACACGACGTCCACATGACGTCCTGGATCGGCGCGGCGACGCTCCTCTCCCGCGCGAAGGATCGCTGGCGCGGGACGCTGATGATGGTGGGACAGCCGGCGGAGGAGAAAGGCGGCGGCGCGGCGAAGATGCTGGCCGACGGTCTCTTCACGAGATTCCCCAAGCCGGACTTTGCCTTCGCCATCCACGACAGCGCACAGGCGCCCGCCGGCACGGTCCAGCCGATCTCGGGCTTCGCGCTCGCCAACGTCGATTCCGTCGACGTCACGATCTATGGCAAGGGGGGACACGGAGCGTACCCGCACACGACCGTGGACCCGATCGTCATCGCGGCCCGCACGGTCCTCGCGCTCCAGACGATCGTCGGGCGGGAGAACAACCCGCTCGATCCCGCCGTCGTCACGGTCGGCTCGATCCACGGCGGGACGAAGCACAACATCATTCCGGACGAGGTCCGGCTGCAGCTCACCGTGCGGTCCTACAAGGACGACGTGCGCAAGCGCATCCTGGCTTCGATCGAGCGGATCGCGAAAGCGGAGGCGGCCGCGGCCGGCGCGCCGAAGCCGCCGGACGTCACCACGAGCGAGGGGACGCCGGCGATGTACAACGATCCGGCAGTGACGAAACGCGTGGCGGACGCCCTCGCGCGGGGGCTCGGAGCCGACCGCGTCGTGGAGGCGCAGCCGGTCATGGGGGGAGAGGACTTCTCGGAATACGGCCGCGCGGGAGTCCCCGCGACGCTCGTGTGGGTCGGGGCCGTCGAGCCGAAGAAGTACGAGGCGTCGAAAGCGAGCGGGGCGCCACTCCCCTCCCTGCACAGCTCCGAGTTCGCCCCCGACCGGGAGGCCACCCTCCGCACGGGCGTGAAAACGGTGACGCTGGCGGCGCTCGAGTTGCTCGGGAAACCGTAGCCGACCGCTCCCTCTCCCCGTCCTCGGGGAGAGGGTCGGGGTGAGGGGCACCGATCCTGCACCCCCGGGGGGTGTGGGTAACTTTCTGTCCACGAGGCTTTTCCGCGTGGGAGAGACGGCGGTGACCGTTTCGTCCCTGTTGCTCGCCCTCGCGATCCTGATCGCCAGCCTGGTGCTCTCGCGCCTCGCGCGGTCCTTCGTCGCCGACCGTCTCCTCGGCCGCACCCGGCTCGCGGTCGGCGCCCGATATGCGATCGGCCGCGTCTTCGGCTACCTCGTCCTGGCGCTCGGGATCCTGATGGCGCTGCAGCCTCTCGGCGTGAATGCGACCACGCTCGCCGTCTTCGGCGGCGCTCTCGGAATCGGGATCGGCTTCGGGCTCCAGGACGTGGTCAAGAATTTCGTCGCGGGCCTGATCATCCTGGTGGAGCGTCCGGTCCAGGTGGGCGATTCGATCGAGATCGACGACGTCGTCGGAACCGTCACGGAAGTCCGCGCGCGGGCAACGGTGCTGCGCACGAACGACGACATCTACCTGATCGTCCCGAACTCGAAGTTCATTTCCGAGACTGTGATCAACCGCAGCTTTGGAAAACGGCAGGTCCGCTACTCGATTCCCGTCGGAGTCGCCTACGGCGCCGACCCGAAGGCAGTCGAACAGGCGTTGCTCGAAGCGGCGGCGGGATCGGAAAACGTTCTCCGTGAGCCGCCGCCGCGCGTCTGGTTCCGGGGATTCGGCGAGTCCGCGCTCGACTTCGAGCTGCTCTGCTGGACTTCGAAGCTCCTGCACAGCGCGGGGGCTTTTCGAAGCGAGCTGAATCACCTCGTCTACGAGTCGCTGAGAGGCCGAGGGATCGAAATCCCGTTCCCGCAGCGCGACGTGCACATCCGCGGCCGCGCGGAAGGCACCGGCTGACCCCGGTTCCTGTACGATTCATACCGTGGCCAGCCCCAAACCCATCCGAGGACCGCACCGCATTCCGGTCTCGCGCCCGCGCCCGGGCGAGCGGTTCGAAGACGCGGCCGTCCTCTATGGGATCCCGCACTGGGGCAAGCGCTTCTTCCACGTCTCGGAGGACGGCAACCTCGTCGTCCGTCCGACCCGGGAGCCCGACCGCGGCATCGCACTGAAACAGATCGTCGACGAGGTCGGGTTGCGGGGTATCACGCCGCCTCTGATCATCCGGTTTCCCCAGATCCTCGCGTCGGCGGTCTCGGATCTGAACAACGCCTTCGCGCGCGCGATCGAGGAGTTCGAATACGGCAACGTCTACCGCGGCGTCTTCCCCATCAAGGTGAACCAGAAGCGCGTGGTGGTCGAGCAGATCATTGCGGCCGGCCGGCCGTACGGTTACGGCCTCGAGGCCGGCTCGAAGCCGGAGCTGCTCGCCGCGATCGCCGCGGACCTCGCACCCGAATCGCTCATCGTCTGCAACGGGTACAAGGACGACGCCTTCGTCGGGATGGCCCTGAACGGCATCCGGATGAAGAAGAGGGTCGTGCTGGTCCTCGAGAAGGTCTCGGAGCTCGACCGCATCCTGGCGGTGGCGAAGGAGCGTCGGGTGCGGCCGCTCCTCGGCATGCGGGTCAAGCTCTACGCGCGCGGCTCCGGCAAGTGGGCGAAATCCGGCGGCGAGGCCGCGAAGTTCGGCCTGACGACCCCGGAGATGCTCGAGACCGTGAGCATCCTGAAGCGCCGCCGAATGCTCGACTCGATGGTGATGCTCCACTTCCACATCGGCTCCCAGATCACCGACATCCGGAAGATCAAGGACGCGATCCGCGAGGCCGGCCGCGTCTACGCGAAGCTGCGCGCTCTCGGAGTGCCGATCCGGTACCTGAACCTGGGAGGCGGGCTGGGCGTGGACTACGACGGCTCGAAGACTGCGTTCGACTCCTCCATGAACTACTCGGTGCAGGAGTACGCGAACGACGTCGTCTACACGATCAAGTCGATCTGCGAAGAGGAGAAGGTCCCCGAGCCGACGCTCGTCACGGAGTCGGGCCGCGCGATCACCGCGTTCCACTCGGTCTTGATCGCCAACGTGCTCGATGTGGCGGACCGGATCGATCAGGGCCGGCGCGTCCGCGTCTCGACGAGCGATCCCAACGTGATCCAGGAGCTCGCCGGCATCCTGAAGGAGGTCAACGCCAAGAACCTCCGGGAGAGCTACCACGACGCGCTGCAGTACAAGGAGGAGCTCTTCACGCTCTTCAACCTCGGGCACCTCTCGCTCGAGGACCGCAGCAAGGGCGAAACGCTCTTCTGGCAGATCTGTGAGCGGATCCACCGGGACCTGAAGACACTGAAAGAGATCCCGGAAGAGTTCGAGGACATGGAGACGATGCTCGCGGACAAGTACGTCCTGAACTTTTCGGTCTTCCAGTCGCTGCCCGACTCCTGGGCGATCGACCAGCTCTTCCCGATCCTCCCGATCCACCGCCTGAACGAGAAGCCCACGGAGTTCGCGACGCTCGCCGACATCACGTGCGACTCGGACGGCAAGATCGAGCGGTTCATCGATCTGCGCGACATCGACGAGACCCTCCCGCTCCACCCGTTTCGGCACGACAAGCCCTACTACATCGGCTTCTGCCTGATGGGCGCCTACCAGGACGTCCTCGGCGACCTCCACAATCTCTTCGGAGAGACGCACGAGGTTCTCGTCCGGGTCGACGAAGAGGGGCGCACCGAGATCGAGGACGTCCTGCCGGGAGAAACGTGCGAGCGCGTCCTCGAGTACATGAACTACGACCGGACGCACCTGCTCGACGCGATCAACGAGCAGCTCGTCCGCGCGTCCGGATCCGGGATGAAGAAGGGCGAGGTCCAGGCAATCTATCGCGAGTTCGAAGCGGTCCTGCCGAGGTACACCTACCTGGAGCGATAGGGAGGAGGCCCTCCCTCTCCCCGCTCGCGGGAGAGGGTCGGGGTGAGGGGCGAAGGAGGGCGGCTGCTCATGATGCCCATCGGCGACGACAACACCGGTCGGACGATCACTCCGATCGTCAACTACATGCTCCTCGCGGCGAACGTTCTCGTGTTCGTCCTGCTGCAGGGCCTGGGCTCCAACGAGCGCTTCACCTACGCCTTCTCGACGGTGCCTGCCGAAATCGTCACGGGGCGTGACGTCGCGGAGCCGGTGACGGTCAAGGATCCCGTGAGCGGCGAAGTCGCCGGCACCGTCGACCTGCAGCCCACGCCGATCCCGGTCTATCTCACCCTGCTGACGTCGATGTTCATGCACGGCGGACTCGCGCACATTTTCGGAAACATGCTGTATCTCTGGATCTTCGGAGACAACCTCGAGGACTCGATGGGGCACCTGCGATACCTGCTCTTCTACCTGACGTGCGGGATCCTCGCGGGGCTCGCCCACGTCTTCGCGACCACGGCGTTCGGAGGGAATCCCTACCTTCCGGCGCTCGGCGCGTCCGGCGCCATCTCCGGGGTGCTCGCCGGATACCTCGTGCTCCACCCGAAGCGGCGTGTTCGGGTGATCATGCTGCGCACGATCCAGGAAGTCCCGGCCATCTGGGCGATCGGGATCTGGTTCGTATTCCAGCTCGTCAGCGGGCTCGGCATGCTCGGCAGCGGTTCGCAGGCCGGTGGCGTCGCGTACGCCGCGCACATCGGCGGCTTCGTCGCGGGCCTGGTTCTCGTCAAGTTCTTCGCCGCGGGGAGGCCGCGCTACCAGTACACGTGACGCGGCGCAACGTCTCCTCCGGAGCGCCGTGGGAGCCGGTGGTCGGCTACTCCCGGGCCGTGCGCGTCGGCAACATGGTGTGGGTCTCGGGGACGACGGGACTCGACCCCTCCGGCCGGATCGTCTCCGGCGGCGCTCACGCCCAGGCCGTGCAGGCTCTCACGAACATCCGGACGGCGCTCGAGAAGGCGGGCGCTTCGCTCACCGACGTCGTCCGAACCCGGATGTACGTCACCGACGTGCAGGACTGGGAGGCGATCGGCCGCGCGCACGCCGAGTTCTTCGGAGACGTCCGTCCGGCGACGACGCTCGTCGAGGTCAGCGCCCTCGTGTCGCCGGAGATGCTCGTCGAGATCGAGGCGGAGGCGGTGGTCGACTCGTAGCGAGAAACCGCGCGGCTACCAGCGCGCCTGCAGCGAGACGCCGAGGCTTCGTCCCGGCGCCAACGGGGCGTCCGCGTCGGGCGAGAGCGGGTATCGCTCGTCGAAGAGATTCGAGCCGGACAGGACGACCTCGAACCCTTTCCCGAACGCATAGCCGGCGGCGAGGTCGACGACCTCGTGAGCCGGAGTTTCCACCTCGGTCGGTCCGGGTTCTTCGTCCCGTGCCACGAGACGCGCCCGCAGGCGCCACCACAGCTCCTCGGAGAGCGCATGGCGGGCGGTCAAGACGGCGGAGCGAGCCGGAACGTCCGCCGCGAAGGAGTCGTCGTCGAGGATTCGCCCGCGTGCCCACGTGAGACCGAAAGCGAGATCGAGCCCGTTCGCCGGGCTCCACTCCCCCTCCACCTCCGCGCCGCGAACCTCCTGCTCGCCTCGATTGCGGAAATTGAAGTCCGCCCCGGCTCGGAAGCGCTCGATCACGTCTCGAATCCGGTACACGTAGCCGTACCCGGCGATCCGCAACCGTTCGGTGACCGCGGCGCGCAGCGCGAGGTCGAACTGGTCGCTGTCCTCCGGACGCAGATCGGGGTTTCCCACGACGAATCCCCGGCCCGAGACGCCGCGGAAGTACCGGTCGGAGAGCGTGGGCTCGCGGAAACCGCGGACGTACTGCAGCGTGGCACTCGACGCCGCGACCAGACGCACCGTCAGGGCGGCCAGGGCCGAGAGCGCGCCGTGCGACACGTCCCGGTCGCCGAAATAGCCCCCGCGGTTGCGGCTCTCGACGGCGTCGCCTCTCAGTCCGAGAACGAGGTGGACACGATCCGCGGCGAAGGACCGCTCCCCCTCGAGGAAGACTCCCCCGCCCACGCGCCGCGCGTCGTCGATCGACGCCTCGGTCTCGCGGGAGAGGAGCTCGCCGGATGGGCTGATGCTCCGGCGCACCGCTGCGGCCTCCAGGCCGAACCGCGCGTGGCCGTCGACGCCGAAGCGAACCGCGCCAAAAGAGAGCTGCTTCGTGGCGGTCGCTCGAAGAGACGCGTCGTTCGCGTCGACCTCCGCCTCCTCGCGCGTGCGACCGGCCGTCGTCGGAGACTCGCGGGCCGTCACCAGCCGGTATCTCCCCACGAAGCCGCGCACCTCGACGGCGTCGGCGCCGGCGAGGTCCGGCAGGTCGGCGGAGAACGTGACGCGGTCGGAGATCTCCTCGGGATAGAAGGTCCGCTCGGCCAATCCGGAACGGACCGGTCGGCCCACGTCCCGGGCGCGATCGGATCGAAATCCGAGCCCGAGCCGCGCCGTTCCGGCGGAGAAGACGCCCCGAAGGAGGACGCCGCCGTCCCGCGCCGCCGAATCCGGGACGAAGCCGTCCGGAGATTCGTAGTCGTCGAGCCGTCTCGAGTGCGCCTGGACGAGGACCGCCGCGCGGCCGAAAGGAACGTTCTGCTCCACGAGAAGTCCCGCGCTCTCGTCCGCGGTTCCGAACGTCGCCCGGGCGCGCCCGAAGGACTCTCCCGGCCGCGGCTCGGGCGTCCGGAGGTGGATGACGCCGCCCAGGCCGTCCGGGCCGTACGCGAGCGATCCGGGTCCGCGGACGATCTCGATCGAGTCGACCGCGGACGGATCGAGGAAGCCGGCGGAGGGTCCCGCGCGGCGCTCGGCCGTGATCCGCGCGTCGTCGAGCAGGAGGAGCGTGCGGCCCCGCGCCATGCCCCGCAGCGACGGAACCCCGGTGTGGCCGCCGCCGGCGTTCGATCCGCCCGGCACTTCCTGGACGACGTCCGCGAGCAGGACCGGCCGCTCGGTCTCGAGCGTCTCGCGCGAGACCTCGGTCGCCGCCGCGGCCGGGGAGGGGGACGTCGCCGGAAGCGGCGCGCCGCGCACGGTGACGTGCTCGCTCTCGGTGAGCTGCAGACGGAGGACGCGCGAC
>DATIBN010000063.1:0-16906 GCA_035457525.1 Thermoanaerobaculia bacterium
GGGGACCGGCTCCCAGGCGCCCGAAAAGAACAGGCCGAGGCGGTGACGGCGCCCGGAGACCCGGGCGACCTCGGAGCCGCGCTCTCCGCCGTCGCCGACCGAACGGTACGCCGAGTCGAGGCTCTCGCGCGCGAAGTCGAGACCCGCGACGACGCGTGCTTCCCTCGTCCCGCGGGCGAACGACTTCTCGGCCTCGAAGGAGCCGCCCAACGCATCGCTCTCGATCGAGCGGAAGATCCGATCGCCGGCGCCCGCCGCGACGAGCAGCGTCCGGGTCGCCTCCGTGTCGCGAAGCGCGCCGTAGAGGTGACCCCGGAGAGGCGCGGTTTCGCCTCCGCCGCGGAAGGAAAGGGAGGCACGGCCGCGCCGCGTCTCGTCGCGGTCGAAGCGGAAGAGAGGATCGGATCCGAACCGCTCGCGCGCAAGCTCCTCGGCCGTGCGGGGACCGGGCTCCTCCCGGTCCCGGGACGAGGCGGACAGAGCGAGCGTCCAGGACGCGCGGCCGGCCGGGAGTCGCAGAGAAAGATCCGCGCCGCTGTCCTCCAGTGCCGCGTGCTCGCGGAAGCCGTCCGTTCGCGACGCGGTGGCCGCGAAGCCGAGCGTCGCCGACCCCGCCGGAAACGAGCCGCTTGCGTCCGCCCCGAACGAGCCGAAGCTCCCGCCCGACGAGGACACCGTCCCGCCCGGTTCGCCCCGCGCGCGCCGGGTGAAAACCTGGATCAAGCCGCCGAGCGCGGTATCCCCGTAGAGCGCCGACGCCGGCCCGCGCAGCGCCTCGACCCGTTCGACGTCCGATGCGCGGATCCCTCTCCAGTCGGCGAGCCCCGACTCGACGTCGGACACGGGAACTCCGTCGACGAGGAGCTGAACGTACTCGGCCTCACCACCCCCGAAAAAACCTCGCGCGGAAATCATGGGCGCTCCACCGAAGGGCGTACCGAAGTTGACGTGAAACCCGGGGAGGTATCGCAGAAGCTCCCCGAGATCCTGCGCCGGGAGCCGCTCGATCTCCTCGCGGGTCAGAACCGAAACCGCGGCCGGGACGCTCTCGCGGGGCTCGGGGGCGCGCTCGGCCGTCACCACGACGTTCTCGCGCACCGCGGCGGATCGCGCGGGTGCCTGAAGAAGCATCGCGTGGAGCACAACGAGAGCGCCGATCGGCATGCGGACGAAGCTCCGCCTCCGTCGTGCAACCGCAGTGCCACGCGAGCCGGTCGATTACGGGACGACTTCGGCGTGCGGGTCCGCTGTGGTCGTTCCCTCCGGAGTCTTGACGGTGACGTCGTACTTGTACACCCGGCCCTCGTGCCCCTCCGTCGGCGGTTTTTCCGAGCCTTCCCGCGGCGGATACAGGATCACGCAGAAACGGCCCACGCACGTGGGCTGCTGGGGAGGATCTCCGAAGGGGCTGTCCGGGAAAGAGACGTTCAGTTCACCCTCGCCTTTCAGCGCCCACACCACGATCTGCGTCTTCTTCCGCACCTTGATCGTTTCCGGCCGAGCGGTGGTGTCGGAGAACACGCTCACCCGCTTGATGTCGAGGGTCGCGTCCAGCTCTTCGCCGGACGGCTCCGTGGGAGAAGGCGTCGCGACCTCCGCGGCGCCGGTGCGCGTTTCCGCCGACGGCTTGCAGCTCGGCGCCGCGACCAGGGAGGCCACCACGATCGCGAGGAACCATCGGGAAGGCGCCATCGGAAGGGATTTCATGCTCTCCTCCTTTTCGTAACCGGATGACGAATCAGGTCCGGCTCTTCGGCGGCGCAGTCGCGTCGGCGAAGCCCGGAAGGCCGCGCAGGTTGGCGAACTCCGGCTCCTTCTGGACCTGCGCCGCCGCGACTCCGGCCGCAACGGCCCTGCGGATCCAGTCGAGCGCCTCCTCCCGATCGCCGGCGAGATTCGCGACGATCGCGGCGTCGAAGAGACGGTCGGGGTTGGCGGGCTCGAGCTCGACCGCCTTCAGCCGGTGCTCGCGGGCCGGCTCGAATCTCCCGAGCTTCGCGTAGCAGGTCGCCAGCGTCGAGTGAGCGGCGGCGTTCTGCGGGTTGAGAGACAACTCCCGCTCCGCGAGCTGCGCGGCCTTTTCGTAGGCCGCGGCCGAGAGGCTCCTCAACTCCGGCGTCCAGCGATAGGCGTCGCCGAGGTTCGCCCAGTAGAGGTACTTCCCCGGAGTGAGCTTCGTGGCCTCCTCGAAAGCCTGCGCCGCGGCCCGG
The DNA here is from genome assembly GCA_035457525.1 of Thermoanaerobaculia bacterium. Taxonomy (GTDB): domain Bacteria; phylum Acidobacteriota; class Thermoanaerobaculia; order UBA5066; family Gp7-AA6; genus Gp7-AA6. Next base: position 2,211 of record DATIBN010000063.1, read on the forward strand.
TAGTTGCCCAGGTAGTACTCGAGGTTTCCGAGGTTCGTGTACGCACCGTCGTTCGGCTTGATGCGGACGGAGCTCTGGAAAGCGGCGCGGGCCTCGGCGAACCGGTCCGACCGGAAGAGCGCGGCCCCGAGGTTGTTGAACGCGCGCACGCTGTCGGGGCGCAACCGGACCGCTTCCCGGAACATCGGAATGGCGTCGGAGTACCGGCCCAGCCGGTAATAGTACGAGCCGAACTGGTTGTGAACGGCCCAGTAGCTCGGCTGTTGCGCGAGCGCCCGCCGATAAGTCGCCTCTGCGCCCGCGCTCCCGGTGCCGTACTCGGCGCTCGCGAGACCGAGGACGGCTTCGATCGAGGACGGCTGCTCCGCGAGCGCCCGTTCGAACTCGGCCTTTGCCTCCGTGGGCTTCCCCGTCATCACCAGGACCTGACCGAGCGTCGTGTGAACCTCGGGCAACCGGTCATCCAGTTTCCGCGCGAGCTCGCACGAGGCGATGGCCTTCTCCGCCCACGTCGGGTCTCGGGTGATCTCGAACTTGTTCAGGTAGGCGCGCCCGAGCCCGGCGAGAACGAGGGCCGAGTACGGGTCCTGGGTCTTCAACCCGGAGAAGAGCGTGATCGCGGTGTCGACCGAGGCTGGGACGTCGTAGTGCTGGAGCGCGCCGATCGCCTTCAGGTACGTCACCTGCGCTCCCGGCGCGAGTCCCGGAGTCCCGCGTCGCGGGGGCTCCGGCTTCTTCACGTCCAGGAACGCGATCACGCTGTCCGCCATCCGGTCCTGGATCGTGAACATGTCCGACGACGTGCCGGTGAAAGCGTCTCCGGCGACCTGCACGCCGTCCGGGGCGCGGAGCAGCGAGTAGGTGACGCGGTAGCGATCCGAGACGCGCTGCAGAGCGCCGCGCAATACGAGCGTCGCTCCTGTGTCCTGCGCCACCCGCGCGAGATCCGGGTTCTTCGCCGAAACCCCGCTGAGCGCTCTCGGCGTCACGACGCGCAGCCCCGCGATTCCCGCGAGCCGGGCGCTCATCGTTTCGGCGAAGGCATCCCCGAGGAGCTGGCCGTCGGGTTGCCCGCTCAGGTCTTCGAACGGGAGCACCGCCATGTACTTTTCGTTCGGAAGGGGAGGTGCCGGCGCGGGGCGTCGCGCGAGCCAGACACCCGCGACAACCGCCGCGGCGACGACGGCGGCCGCGGCGACGAGCCGGCCCGTTCGCCTCTTCGGAAGCGGCGCGATGGTGCGCAGCATCGGCGCGGACCGCGAGACGCGACCCTGCTGGATCTCCGCCAGAGTCTCCTCGATCTCCATCCGCGCGTCGCCGATGTCGCGAAGACGGTCCCCCGGGTTCTTCTGAAGGCACCGGGCGAGCAGGTTGCGGAGGCGCGGCGGCGTGGATTCCGGCAGCAGCTCCCAGGGGGGCTCGTTTCTCAGGATGCCGACCAGGATGTCCGAGGCGGTCTCTCCGGTGAACGCGCGGTGTCCCGAGAGCAGCTCGAAGAGGACGCAGCCGAAAGCCCAGATGTCCGTCCGCTTGTCCACGGCCTTCCCGCGAGCCTGCTCGGGGCTCATGAATTCCGCCGTGCCGAGGATGACGCCGGGCTGCGTCCCCTCGATGACGAGGGTCGGCGAAAGCGAGGGGTCGGAGCCCGATGCGGTCTCCTTCGCGTCGAACGCCTTCGCGAGCCCGAGGTCGAGGACCTTGACGCGGCCCTCCGGCGTGACCTTCACGTTGGCGGGCTTCAGGTCCCGGTGGACGATCCCGCGCTCGTGCGCGGCCTCGAGCGCTTCGGCCATCTGCCGCGCGATGCGGAGCGAGTCCTCCACCGACAGGGCTCCGTGGGCGAGCGCCTCCGAGAGCGTCTCCCCCGGGACGAGCTCCATCACGATGAACCGGGTGCCGTCGACCTCCTCGAGACCGTAGATGGCGGCGATCGAGGGATGGTTCAGTGCCGCCAGCAGCCGCGCCTCGCGATCGAAGCGCGCCAGCCGCCCGGGGTCGCGTGAGAACTCCTCGGGCAGCCCCTTGATCGCGACCTCGCGCCCCAGTCGTGTATCGCGCGCGCGGTAGACCTCTCCCATTCCGCCCGCACCGAGTGGATCGAGAACCTCATAGACGCCGAGGCGTGAGCCCGTCGCGAGGGGCATCGGAGTGGGGGGATTCTATGCCTCCGGCCGATAGAATCGCTCCATGCCCGGACAATCACTCCTCCGTCCGCTGGCCGTCTTGTCCCTGCTCCTCCTCGCACCCTTCGCACGGGCCGCCGGGGCACCCCGCTTCTCGGAGCTCGTGTCCCGATACCGCGATCCGGCCGTCGGGGCGGATTCGACGCCCGTCGAAGGCTTGCGGCTCTCGTCCGGCCATCTCTCGCTCGTCCTGACCGGTCTCGCCGCACCCGTCAAGGCGGGGGACGAGACCATCGGGCTCTTCTTCCGGGGTCGGGGAACCCTCGACTACGAGTCCGTGGACCCGATCGAGTTTCCTGTGATGACCTACAACCTGAAGAAAAACTCCTCGCTGACATCCCTTCGGAAAGGATCGGCGCTCGGGGTCGGCGACTCCTTCACCGAGGTCCTCTGGATCGCGGCGGGCCAGCCGCTTCCCCCGCTGGCCGGGGGCGGGGGGTTGCCGCTCGCCGACTCGTTCGAGAAGCATCGGGCGCGCTCGACGCGCGTGGCCGGATCCCCGCCGGCGCACGGCTTCGCCCTCGCGCGACTCGACGCGCCCGCGTCACCGCTGGTGTTCGCCACGATCTTCGGGGGGAAGGAGGACTTCCTCTACGTGTACGACGGGGTCGAGCGCAAATCCGAGACGTTCGCCCTGCTTCGCAAGAGCGCTTCGGGTTCCGCCGAACCCCGCGCGCTCCGGCGCACGGTGATCTCGGACCAGCCGATCGCGCGCGACCGCCGCGACCCGGTGCCGCCGCGCTTTCTGCTCACGGACGTGGACCTCACGCTCGTCGCATCGTCGGGACACGACGCGCGCCTGTCGGTGACGGAGACGATCGTGCCGCAGGGCACTCCGCAGTCGGTGTTCCGGTTCGACCTCTTCACGACGGTGTTCGCCTTCCGCGGGTCCGGCGTCGATACGCGCGTCTATCGCGTGAAGAGCGTGACGGACGAACGCGGGCGCCGGATCAACTGGCACCACGAGAACGACGAGCTCGTCGTCGCGTTCGACGAGCCGATCGCGGGCGACCGTCCGGCCCGGCTCCGTTTCGAGATCGAAGGGGACTTTCTGATCCGTCCGGACGGCGACAGCTACTGGATGCTCGGCGTCGAGCCGTGGTTCCCGCAGCCCGACATCGGCAGCCAGTACTACACGATGCACGCCGTCGTCCGGGTCAGGAAGCCTTTCGTTCCGTTTGCTCCCGGCGTCACCGTCGCCCGTCGGAGCGAGGGGGACGAGAACGTCCTCGAGACGCGCGTCGAAAACCCCGTCCAGTTCGCCGTCGTCCTGGCCGGTCGCTACGAGTTCGAGGAAGAGACGCGCGAGGGCGTCACGATTCGAGTTGCTTCCTACGCGATGAAGAACAAGCGCGCGATCAAGCAGCTCACGTCCCTCGCGTTCGGCATCATCGACTTCTACCAGCGATTCCTGGGGCCATTCCCGTTCCCGGAGTTGAACATCCTCGAGATCAACTCGTACGGCTTCGGGCAGGCGCCGCCGGGAATCGTGTTCATCACCCGGGAGGCCTTCAATCCGATGGGCGGGGAGGACATCGGCGGGTTCAGCCTGAACCAGCTTTTCTCCCGGGGCATCAACGAACGATTCGCTCACGAGATCGCGCACGAGTACTGGGGGCACGCCGTGAAGATGCCGGGGGAGGAGGAGCAGTGGCTGGCCGAGTCCTTCGCCGAGTACTGCGCGGCCCTCTTCCTGAAGGCGTCGAAGGGGGAGTCCGAGTACCGTGCGCTCGTGAGCCGCTGGCGCTCCCGCGCTTCGTCCGCGAAGGACGCCGCGCCGATCCCTCTTGCGAACCGGGTCTACCACTCCGACATGGAGACGCTCTTCACGATCCGGACGGGTCTGGTCTACGAGAAGGGGGCGCTACTCCTTGCCGCGCTCCACAAAGAGCTCGGAGACCAGGTTTTTCTGACGTTCCTGAAGTCGTTCCAGAAGTCGTTCCGGTGGAAATTCGGATCGACCCGGCACGTGGCGGGGCTCCTCCAGTTCCTGACGAAGAAGGACTTCGGTCCCTTCTTCGAAGCGAACTACTGGGGAACCGGGATGCCCCCGATCTAGTCGAAGAACTCCGTCAGTTCAGCCCCGGCGAGAACGTCGGATCCTGCGAGACGTTGTCGATCACAGCGGCGAAGGCGAAGATGTCGACGTCCTGCGAGTGGATCGACAGGGTGAGGGTCTCCCCCCCGGGCAGTCCCGCCCCCGGGAAGAGGTCGGCCAGGTTCCTCTGCACGTAGCCGAGAGGCGGAACGGCCACGCGCGTCACGCCGATGGCCGAGCCGTCACCGAGCTTGAGCGTGAGCACCACGTTGGTCCCGAACGGCTCAGGGTTGAAGAGCCCGACGTTCGACCGGAACTCCGCGTCCTGCCGGAGCCCGAGGATCGAACCGCGCGCGAAGAATCCTTCGTCGGCGATTGCGTCGACCTGCTGGCCCACCGTCCCCGGACCCGTCGTGGACGCGGTCGAGATGCGCGAGGACACGACGAGCCTCGCGAAATCGGAGGACTCGACGGCGAGAGCGCCGTAGGTCTCGGAGAGGCCGAAAAGGGATCCGAGCACGTCGTCGATCGGAAGGGTCTGGCGGGGAGCGATCGTGAGGACGGCGGAAGGCGCCCGCGAGTTGTCGCGGTCGTGCTCGAGGAACGACACCTGCACCCACGTATATTCATCGGAGGCGTTCGCGATCGAGACCTCGCTCGAGAAGATCGTGCTGTTGTAGCCGGTGATCCGCGCCACGGCCGGCAGGTAGAGAGCGGGGGCCGGCGCCGCGGCGGGATAGAAAGTCGGATCGCCGGAGAAGTTGTCCACGACCGCCGCGTAGGCGAACGGCGAACGAGATCCGGCCAGCGGCCGGATCTCGGCCGTGAGGCCCTTGCCGGCGGCGCCCGGGAACAGGTCCGCGATCGAGAGCTGTGTCTGGCGTCCCGCGGCGAGCCCGATGACCGGACTCTCGCCGACGATGGCGCCGCCCGCGGCGCGGAGGACGACCTGGAAGCTCTCGAACTCGGCCGAGTCGTTGACCGCTCCGACGTTGGTCCGGAAAAAGTCGTTGCGGGCGAGGCCCGTCACGAAGCGCGGGGCGCGCGGGTCTTCCGAATCGGCGAACGCCGCCGCCGCCTGGCCGAGCGTCCCCTCGTCGTTCCTCGTGTACGTCCGCGACGTCATGCGCAGAGCGGAGGTGCTGCCGGTCCAGTCGAGGCGGAGAGCTCCGAGCGAATCGGAGAGCCCGAAGAGGTGGAGCACCGCGTCGGAGACGTTGCGCGTCTCCCTGGGGCCGAGGTCCATTGCGATCGGACGGGGCGCCTCACCGTGTGAGGGCTGGAAAGCGAGCTGTGCGCTCGCCGGCTCTTCGCCCGGGTTCTCGATCTGGACGTCCGTCAGGAACATTCGCCCGTCGACCCCCTGCACGTGGCCCGCGACGGGAACGGTCCGGGCGCCGGAGCTGGAGGCGACCGCGGCCGTGTTGGAGGTCGAGATCTTCTGGCGGCGAGTGCTCCGGTTCCCGAGGGAGTCGCGCACCACGAGCGTGACCGTGAACGTGTTGTCGCGCGAGAAGACGTGCATCGGGTTCCGAGCCGTCGAGAAGTTGAGGTCGCCCGTGGCCGGGTTCCCGAACTTCCAGGACCACGAGACCGCGGCGCCCGTCGAGAGATCCGTGAAGTACACGGGCTCGCCCGGGCGCGGATTCGCGGGGGACCAGTTGAAGTTCGCGCGGAGCGGACTCCCCGACGACGGGGGAATCGGCGTGGGCGTCGGAGTGGGCACGGCCGGACCGTCGGGAACCGTCGGCGTCGGCGCAACGGGGTTGAGCGTCGGGGTCGGCGTCGGAGTCGAGGTCGGCGCAACAGTCGTGACGGTCGCCGTTGGAGTCGCGGTCGGGACGGGCGCGACCGGCGTGGACGTCGGATCCGGCGCCGCGGGAGTCGGGGTCGGCGTGGCCGTCGCCGGAGGATCCGTGGGCGTTGCGGTCGCGGTCCCCGTCGGAGCGGGGTTCGTCGGGGTGGGCGTCGGCGCAGTCGCGGTCGCAGTCCGGGTCGCCGTCGGCGCAGGCGCGGTTGGCGTGCGCGTCGCGGTCGGCGGCAGCGCGGTCGGGGTGGGGGTGGCGGTGGGCGGCGGCGCGGTCGGCGTTCGGGTCGCGGTCGGAGGAATCGTGGTCGGCGTTCGGGTCGCAGTCGGAGGAATCGTGGTCGGCGTGGGCGTCGCGGTCGGTGGCAGCGCGGTCGGGGTGCGCGTGGCGGTCGGGGGCAGCGCGGTCGGGGTGCGCGTGGCGGTCGGAGGAATCGCGGTCGCGGTACGCGTGGCGGTCGGCGGCACCGCGGTCGGTGTGCGGGTCGCCGTCGGCGTCGGGCTGGCGCCGGCGGAGCACGACGTGGCGCCGTCGCCGTAAACCCACCGGGCCGCGTCGGAGTCGTCGCTTCCGAGCGAGGTGCCCCTCGACTGGACGCTCGAGCGCATCTGCGCGCTGTTTTCGTCGCCGCGACAGACGTCGTGCGCCGAGGCGCCCTGGTCGGAATGCCCGAACCCGAGCGTGTGGCCGAGCTCGTGGGTGACCGCCGCCGCGAAGACCGAGGAGGAGATGCACGCGGGACCCGTGGTCTGGCGAATCTCGACGTGGGCCCAACTGATCGTGCCGTACGTTTCGCCGCGCCACGTGTGGGATCCGCTGGTGCCGCCGGGGCCTCCGCAGCCGATCACTCCGCCGCCGCAGAAGGGTCCGGTGGTTCCGCAGACCGACGTCGATGCGAGGTCGATGAAGTTCGTGCCGGACGCGCCGAGACCGCCGTCCGAATACCCGATGGTCGAGTTGGGGTGGTTCCGCCACTCGCTGATCGCGGCGCGCGCCTCGGCGTAACCGCCCCCCGTGATGAGGTTCGCGGTCGACGACAGGATCCAGGACACGCCGGCGCCGTTGCTCCAGCGGTAGAGGGTTCCGCCCCAGTCCGCCCAGAGCGGACGCAAACCGCGCGTCCCGGCTTCTTCCACGGGCGCGAGACGGCCGTTCGGACGGGGAGGCTCGAGCGGCTCCCGGTCGGTGCGCGGAGCGCGGAGCATCGCGAGGAAGGCGTCGTAGTCTCGAAGGCTGTCCCGGCCGGGGGCGAGCGAGGTCGTGAGGAATTCGATGCCTTCGCGGGAGCGCGTCAGCAGATCCCGCGCGAGGAACCTCCGTCCGGAGGAATCTCTCCAGACCTCGAACTTCCCGAGCGTGAACTCGGCCGTCTGGTATTCGCCGTCCGGATGCGGGACCGCGAAGACGACGACGCGGCGCCCGACGACGTACTCCGGGCGTCCGAACATCTTCAGCCATCGGCCGTCCGGCAGGAGGCCCCCGCGGTCGCGGACCACCAGGTCGCCGGAAACCCGGCCCTTGAGCACCTGAACGGTCCGAATCGTGGCCTGGGTCTCCGGCAAACCGCGAGAGCTCTCGTACGGATCCACCCGCAGCACGACGCCCTCGACGATGACCGTCGAACGGGCGCGCAGCTTCTGGTCGGACAGGGGAAGGAGGGTGGTGGCCGAGAGCGCCGTCGCCAGGAAGAACAGTGTCAGGAAGAACAGGAGGGAGAGGATCCCCGGCCGGATCGGGGTCCGGTTCGCGGCGAGGGAGCAGACCCGGACTTCCGGGGTCGCGCGGGATTCCCGCGCCCGGTGAGACTCGTTTCGGCCCATCGGTTTCCTGCCTTCTCGGGAGAGGGGGGTCCGCGGTCGTTCTCCCGCCACCTTCGCCATTCGGGGGTTTCGGCGGGGAGAGAAGGCAACGCCTGAGCCATTGGGTTGTGATCTCCAACACATTCATAAGAGATTGGTTAGCGGAACTGACGTTTTTTGGGCGCCGCTATTCGTCAGTGGCGGAGTACGACTTTAGTCGTAGAACGGCAGGGTGCCCGGAGCGCCCGGGAGACATCGGCGTGATGCCGCTCGCCCGGTCGATCTCGGCGGCGAGATCCTCCGATCCCGCGTCGGATGCGGCTTTGAATCGCGCGGCGGTGAGGTCGCCCGCGAGGACGGCGCTCGCGTCACCGCGGCGTCACCGATTCCGCCAAGTGGCGGACCGGGAAGAGCAGAACGCTCCGGATTCCCATCGGTTTGGCGTTTGATCCACGCGGCCCGGCCACCTACGATGGTTCACGTCGCGAGAGTGGCGGAACCGGCAGACGCGCGGGACTTAGGATCCCGTGGGGAAACCCGTGAGGGTTCGAGTCCCTCCTCTCGCATACCCGTCGCGGGAGCTCGCTCGGGATCTGCTCACGCACCGGCGAGCGGCTCGCCAAACCGGGCTCGACCGCTCGCCTGATCCCTCGCTCGCTCCCGCTCCCGCGGCGCGCGCCTCCTCCCTCGATTACCTCGGGAGACTTCGCGCGCCGCGACCGGAGCCCGGAGTCGCCATTCGATCGCTCCGGCGGCGCGAGGCTCCTCCCTCGATTACCTCGGGAGACTTCGCGCGCCGCGACCGGTCTTGACTACGCCGCGACCCGCAGAAGCGAGGCGACCATCTGGAAGTATTCCTCGGGCGCATGCTCCACGCGCACGCAGAATCCACTCGGCACGAAGCGGACGAGTTGGGACGGCGCCTTGTACGAGCGAACGACCTTGACTCCCAGGAGAATCTTCTTCCCGGCGCGGAGCTTCATGCGAAGGCTGAGCGGCGTGCCCGGTTTCGGAAGGTAAACCGAGCAGACGAACAACCCGGTGGGCGAGAGGTTGTGCGTAAACCCCGCGCAGATCCGGTCGCCCGAACGAAACTCGACGGGGTAGCGTTTTTGAACGCGTCGGAAACGTCGTCTCTCCGGCATGGCCTTTTCCTCCGGAGCGACGGCACTGGGAAGTTCGACGGGATTGTACGCATCGCGCCGCTTTCCTGCCGTGACTGCAGTCACCCGACCTTGGTCGGAGATTCCGCGAGCCGGCGGGCATAGACTGATCCCTCACCGCGTTGCGGGAGTGATCCATGTTTCGTCTGAAGGCGCTGTTCCTGCTGTTCGCGACAACGGCGATGGCCACGCCGGCGCTCGGCGCCGATCGCGCGGCTCTCGATCGCATCTTCGCGGGCAAGATCCCGGGGGAGAAGGCACCCTTCCTTCTCGTGCTGCGACAGCAGGCGGACCTCTCCGGCGCGGAGTCGCTCGCCGATCGCGCGTCCCGCCGCCGCTTCGTGTTCGAGGCGCTGCGAGCGACCGCCGAGGGCTCGCAGTCCGGCGTCCTCAAGGAGCTCGAGAGCGCCGGCGTGCGACACCAGCCGTTCTGGCTCGTGAACATGATCGCGGTGGAGGGGGACCGGGCGCTCGCGGAGCGGCTCGCCGACCATCCCGACGTCGCCTCGGTCGCGCCCGACCGCGCGGCGCCGCTCTCCCGTCCCCGGGCGCCGGAGCCGGAGATCTCTCCGCTCGAGGCGTCCGCCGTCGAAGCGAGCCTCGAACAGGTTCGCGCGACTTCCGTCTGGAGCCTCGGCTACACCGGGCAGGGCATCGTCGTCGGAGTCGCCGACACCGGGATGTCCTGGGAGCATCCGGCCCTGAAGAACCGGTATCGCGGGTTCGACGGCGCGTCTGTGTCGCACGCCTACAACTGGCACGACGCGATCCACGAAGCGAACGGCAACCGGTGCGGAACGGACTCCCCGGCGCCCTGCGACGATTCGGAGCACGGAACCCACGTGACGGGAACGGCCGTGGGCACGGACGGTGGCGACAACTCGATCGGTATGGCGCCGGGCGCGCGCTGGATCGGCTGCCGCAACATGGATCGAAGCAACGGCACGCCCGCGCGTTACACGGAGTGCTTCCAGTACTTCCTGGCGCCGACGGACGCCTCCGGCGCGAACCCGCGTCCCGATCTCGGCGCCGACGTCATCAGCAACTCCTGGGGGTGCCCGGATTTCGAGGGTTGTACCGATCCGGACGTTCTTCGCGCGGTCGTCGAGAACACGCGGGCCGCGGGGATCTTCGTCGCGGTCGCCGCGGGCAACGACGGGAGCGCCTGCTCTTCCCTGGCGACGGTTCCCAGCTTCTACGCCGCGTCCTTCTCGGTCGGCGCGGTCTCCGCCGCCGACACGATCGCGTCCTTCAGCAGCCGTGGGCCGGTGACCGCGGACGGCTCCAACCGCATCAAGCCGGACATCGTCGCGCCGGGGGTGTCGATCCGCTCCTCGGTGCCGGGAGACGGGTACTCGCGTTTTTCCGGCACCTCGATGGCGACCCCGCACGTCGCGGGCGCGGTCGCGCTCCTCTGGTCCGCCGTGCCGTCGCTCGCGGGCCGCGTCCCCGAGACGGAAGAGCTGCTGCGCGCGACCGCTGTGCGTCTGACTTCCGAGCAGGTCTGCGGAGGAATCCCCGGCTCGTCGATCCCGAACCCCATCTTCGGATGGGGCCGGCTCGACATAGCGGCGGCCGTCGCCGCGGCCATCGGGCCGCCCGCGCCCGCTCCGCGGGTTCCGGTGAACCGGCGCCGGTCGGGCTCGCGCACGCTCCAGCCGCGGGGCTGATCCGAGCCTCCCCGCCTGCCGGTGGCGAGCCGGGAGCTGATACCTTTCTCCCTTGATGGTCGTCCTCGCATCCCGCGACGAGTCCGAGACCCGCGCGACTCTCGACATCGAGGTCCCCGCGGAGGACGTCGAGCGTGCTTACGGCGCGGTCGCGCGCGCTTTCGCGCAGCGCGCGGCGCTGCCCGGCTTCCGCCGCGGCCACGTTCCGGAATCTCTGGTGCAGCAGCGGTTCGCGGGGGAGATCCGCGAGGAGGTCATCGAGCGTCTGCTGCCGGCCGCGCTGACCTCCGCGATCGAGGAGAAGAAGCTCTCGGTGCTCGGCCACCCGCACGTCGAGAACCTCGAGTGGAACCCGCCCGGCCCGATCCGCTTCTCGGCGCGTCTCGACCTGAAGCCCGTCGTGGACCCGGGGGAGTACCGGGGCATCCCGGTCGAGGACGTGTCCGTCGAGCCGTCCGAAGAGGAGCTGGCGCAGGTGCTCGACCGCATCCGCGAGTCGCACGCCGAGTTCCACCCGGTGGAAGGAAGGCGCGCCGCCGCCGGGGACTTCGCGGTGGCCGACGTCGCCGGCCGCTTCATCGAAATCCTCCAGCCGGGCCAGAACCCGCGGACGTTCCGGGACGAGAAGCTGACGCTCGAGGTCGGCCACGCCGACTCGATGCCCGAGATCAACGACGCACTGGCGGGGGCGCTGCCGGGGGAAACCCGCGCCTTCCGAAAGAGCTTTGCGGACGATTTTCCGAACGAGGAGTTCCGCGGCAAGACCGTGGACTACGAGGTGACTCTCGTCGCTCTCAAGGAGAAGCGCCTTCCCGACTTCGACGACGAGTTTGCGCGCGCGGTCGCGCAGGCCGAGTCCGCCGACGTGCTGCGCGAGAAGGTCCGCGCGAACCTGCGCCAGGAGAAGGAAGCGGCGCGCCGGCGGAAGTTCCGGCGTGACATCCTGGAGACGATCCTGTCGCGGACGAGCGTGCCCGCGCCCGAGGTCCTCGTCGAGTCCGAGGTCGTCTCGTCGCTCCGCGACTACGCCCGGTACCTCGCGACCAACGGCGTCGACCCCAAGGAGGCGGACTGGGACAAGCTCCGCGAGGATGCCCGCCCTGGCGCGGAGCGGCGGGTCCGCGAGTACCTCGTGCTCGACGCGGTCGCGAGGCGGGAGGGCATCTCGATCACCGAAACCGAGCTCGACGCGGAGATCAAGCGGGCCGCCGCGCGTCGGGGGGTGGAAGCGTCGGAACTGCGGGCGCAGCTGGCCAAGAACGACGGCCTGGACGCCCTTCGCGACGAGATGCGGCTCTCCCGGACGCTCGATCTCTTGATCTCTTCGGCGCGGGTGCTACCCTCGATGGAGCCGGCCGAGCGCCGCTAGGTGGAATTGGCTTCGACGGACGGAGGGTTAACCGGTTTGCACCGCGACGAAGAAGAGGGAGGCGGAATGGTTCTCGTACCGATGGTGATCGAACAGACGAGCCGGGGGGAGCGGGCGTACGACATCTACTCGCGGCTGCTCAAGGACAACGTCATCTTCCTCGGCACGCCGATCGACGACCAGATCGCGAACCTGATCATCGCGCAGATGCTCTTCCTCGAGTCCGAGAACCCGGACAAGGACATTTCCTTCTACATCAACTCTCCGGGCGGAGTGACGTCCTCGGGCTTCGCCATCTACGACACCATGCAGTACGTGAAGCCCGACGTCTCGACGATCTGCATCGGCCAGGCCGCTTCGATGGCGGCCGTTCTCATGGCAGCGGGAGCGCCCGGAAAGCGGTACGCGCTCCCGAACTCGCGGTTCCTGATCCACCAGCCGTGGGCGCAGGGACTGGGCGGCCAGACCTCGGACATCGAGATCCACGCCAAGGACATGCTGAAGCAGCGCGAGCGGATCAACCAGATTCTCTCGGAGCACACCGGACAGGCGATCGACAAGATCACCAAGGACACCGACCGCGACTACATCCTCGAGGCGGAGGACGCCAAGAAGTACGGCCTGGTCGACGCGATCTACCATCGGAGAGACGACATCGCCCTCAAAGCGGCGGGGTAAACCCCGCCGTCCCGAGCGCAGCGAGGGACCTCTTTCTTTCTGAGCCGGGATCTCTCCCTCGTCGAGGAAGAGATCCCTCGTCGCTTCGCTCCTCGGGATGACAGCAATAGACTTCGAACGCATGGCCGACCTGTACCTGGGAAAAACGGTCTCCGACTCCGAGCGGCTCCTCTACGACAGCCGCGACCTCGTCACGCACGGCGTCTGCGTCGGGATGACCGGCAGCGGCAAGACGGGTCTCTGCATCGACCTACTCGAAGAGGCCCTGCTCGCCGACGTTCCACTCTTCCTGATCGACCCGAAGGGCGACGTGACGAACCTCTTCCTCGTCTTCCCGGAGCTCGCCCCCGAGGACTTCGCCCGCTGGGTCGATCCCGACGCCGCGCGTCGGGCGGGTCGGAGTCCGGCAGAGGAGGGCGCGGCGCAGGCGAAGCTCTGGAAAGAGGGCCTCGCGAAGTGGAAGGTCCCGCTCGAGTCGCTGAAGGCGCTGCGAGAGAAAACGGCCTGGCGCGTTTTCAGCCCCGGATCGCGGGCGGCCCGGCCGGTGAACGTGCTCGGCTCGCTCGATGCGCCGCCCGGCCTCGCGTGGGATCGGGACGAGGAGGCGCTCCGCGACGAGATCCGGGGTCTCGTCCTCGCCCTGCTCGGCCTCGCGGGCATCGACGCGGACCCCGTTTCCGATCCGCGCCCGATCCTGCTCTCGCGCGTCGTCGAGGAGTCGTGGAGGTCGGGGCGGTCGCTCGACCTCGCCGGGCTCGTCGCGCTCGTCGAGAGCCCGACGTTCTCGCGCGTCGGCGCCGTCGAGCTCGACGCGTTCCTGCCGCGCGAGAAGCGGCGGCAGCTCGCACTCGCGCTGAACAACCTGCTCGCTTCGCCCGACTTCGAGGGGTGGCGGGAAGGGGAGCCGCTCGATCCCGGCCGGCTCGCTCGCGATTCCTCGGGCCGGCCCGCGTGCAACCTCTTCTATCTCGCGCACCTCGACGACCGCGAGCGGATGTTCTTCGTCTCGCGTTTCCTCGACCGGTTCTGGAGCTGGGCCCGCACGCAGACCGGCACGACCGAGCTTCGCGCCCTTCTGTACTTCGACGAGGTGATGGGTTTCCTGCCGCCCGTCGCCGAGCCTCCTTCCAAGCGACCCCTCCTCTCGCTCCTGAAGCAGGGGCGCGCGTTCGGGGTCGGATCGCTCCTCGTCACGCAGAACCCGGTGGACCTCGACTACAAGGCGCTCACGAACGCGGGAACGTGGATGGTCGGGCGTCTCCAGGCGGAGCGCGACAAGGAGCGCTTGCTCGACGGGCTCGAGTCGGCCGGGATCGGGATGTCTCGCGCCGAAGCGGACCGGACGATCTCGGGGCTCGAGAAGAGAAAGTTCCTGCTGCACGACGTCCACCGCCCCGGCGGGCCCGTCGTGTTCGAGACGCGGTGGGCGCGCGCCTACCTGCGCGGACCGCTCGCGCTGCGGGAGCTGCCCGATCTCGTCGCGCTCTCCGGAGGAAGCGAGGCTTCCGAGAAGCCGGCGCGGGCCTCGACGTCCGCCTCGGAGATCCCGTCGAGCCCCGTGGCCGGCGCTCCGGTGCCGCCGTCCCTCGACCCGGTGTTCCGCCACGTTCACGTGGGCGGCGCGACTCCCGGTGTGCTTTCCGGGGAAGTGGCGGTTCTCGTGGAATCGCGCGTGAACCGCCAGAGGCCACCGGTGTCGGGTGTGCGCCGCACGCTCGTCCGGTTCGGGTCGGGCGCCGCGCCCGTTCCGGTTCTCGACGAGCCGGGTGCGGAGGCGCCGGGATCTCCGTCGGCGCCGGCCGGCGCCTCCTACGGTTCACTTCCCTCGTGGGCGACGAAGACGAACGCGACGGCCGCGCTCGAGCGGCTCGCCCGGGACGCCGTGGCCGCGGAAGGCCTCGACCTCGACAACGTCGCCGGGCTCGGTCTCGTCCGCAATCCGGAGGAGACGGCCGAGGCGTTCGAGTCGCGCGTCCAGGCAGCGATCG
>DATIBN010000064.1:0-3552 GCA_035457525.1 Thermoanaerobaculia bacterium
CGGTGTCCACGCCGCCCGAGACGAGCGCGTAGAGCGTGAACAGGCCGCCGAGGACGAAGATGTACCAGCTCGCCAGGTTCAGCTTCGGGAACGCGAGATCCTTCGCGCCGATCATGATCGGCACCAGGAAATTGCCGAGCACCGCCGGGATCGCGGGAATCAGGAAGAAGAACACCATGATGACGCCGTGCATCGTGAAGAGCTTGTTGTAGGTCTCCGACTGCACGAGGTCGCCGGCCGGGGTCAGGAGCTCGAGCCGGATCAGGACGGCGAACAACCCCCCCAGGAAGAAGAAGACCGTCACCGAACCGAGATAGAGCAGTGCGATCCGCTTGTGGTCCCGCGTCAGAAGCCACGACTTCAGGCCGTAGGTCGCGTTCAGGTAGTTCACGCGCGGCGCGGCGGGGGCCTCGGGTTCGGGCGGACGGGTGACGGCGCTCATGGCTTGACCGCCGAAGGTTGCACCACGGGTGGCTGAATGGGCGCCGTCTTCGACAGCGACTTCACGTACGCGACGAGCTGCAGGAGTCCCTCCTCGCTGATCAGGCCCTGGAAGGTGGGCATGATCGGTTGAAATCCGGCGACGACCTTCGTGTTGGGCATCACGATCGACTCGCGGATGTAGGTCTCGTCGGCGACGACGGTGCGGCCGTCCTGGAGCGTCACCTTGCTCCCGAACAACCCCTCCAGGTTGGGGCCCCGGGCGAGGGAATCCGGCCGGTGGCACGTGTTGCACGCGTGCTGTGCGAACAGCTTCGCCCCGGCCGACGCGAGGGATTCGCTTCCGGTCCCGCCCGCCAGCCAGGCCTGGAAATCCACCGGATCCATGACCTCGAGCCATCCGATCATCCCGGAGTGCTTGGTGCCGCAGTACTCGGCGCAGAAGAGGTGATACCGCCCCTTCCGGGTCGCCTCGAACCACATCGTTGCGACCCGTCCGGGCAGCACGTCGCGCTTGATGCGGAAGGCCGGCACGAAGAAGCTGTGGATGACGTCCTCCGACGCCATCGTGAGCCGCACCGGCCGGCCGATGGGGACGTGGAGCTCGTTGATCTCGCGCTGCCCGTCGGAGTGCTGGAACTTCCACATCCACTGCTTGCCGACGACCGAGATCTCGATCGCGTCGTCCGGCGGCCGGTTGATGGCGAAGAAGATGCTCGCTCCCCAGAAGAAAAACGACAGGGCGATCAGGAGCGGAATGACCGACCACGCGATCTCGAGCTTCAGCGATCCCTCGACCCCGCGCGGCAGCTCGGACTCGGAGCGGCGCCGGTACTTGATCGCGAAGTAGAGGATCGAGAAGGCGATCAAGAGAGTGAAGAACACGCTGACCGCGATCAGGTAGAAGTAGAGGCCGTCGACGCGTCCCGCGAGCGTCGACGCCTGGTGCGGAAAGAGCGGAAAAGTCTCTTTCACCGCGCCTCCGCCGGACGTCGCGCCTCGCGCCTCTTTTCGCGACGCCACATGATCAGAAGGAAGGTTGACAGGATCAGCACGAACACGACCCCCGCGACCCGCAGCATGTTCATGACAACCGCGCCGTAGCGGCCGGCGGCCGGGTCGTAGTGATAGCAGTAGAGAAGGAGCTGGTCGACGGGTGTCCCGATCTTTCCCTTCGACGCTTCGACGAGCGCAAGCCGCAGGTCGCGCGGCGCGTACTCGATCCCGTAGAAATAGCGCGAGAGTCGGCCGTCCGGCGTCGCGACGTAGATCGCGCTCGCGTGAGCGAACTGTTCGAGCCGCTCGTCCCACGCGTACCGGAAACCGACGGCCTCCGTCAGCGCGGCGATCGCTTCGGGCTCGCCGGTCAGGAAGTGCCACCCGGCCTCGGCGCCCGGCCGGCCGTAGCGCGCGACGTACGGGACTTTCTTGGCGCGCGCGTCGGAGGCGTCGTCCCGGGGGTCGAAGCTGACGGTCACGACCTCGTACTCGCGGCCCGCGTCGAAGGACAGGACCTGCATCGCCGACACGAGCCCGTTCAACACCTGCGTGCAGAGCATCGGGCAGTCGTAGTACGCCAGGACCAGGACGACCGGCCGCTTGCCGAAGTAGTCCGAGAGGTGCACGGTGCGGCCCGACTCGTCCTGAAACTCGAGGTCGAGCGGAAGGGGGGAGTCGAGACGCTGCTCGATCGAGACGTTGCGGAGGATGGGAGGCCGTCCGTCCGGCGTCGCCTGCGCGAGAAGCGGCATCGCGAACGCGGCCAGGGCGATGGCGAGGACGATCCGCCTCATCGGCTCTGTGCCGCCTTCTCCCTCTCCCCGCTCGCGGGGAGAGGGGCGGGGTGTGGGACTCTGCCGGCGACCGGCGTCGCCGCGACCATCGGCTTCGCCGCGGGAAGCCCCCTCTGGGCCAGGAGGTCCATCGCGCGGTCGATCGGGATCCTCGCCACGCCGGCGTTGCGGTCCACCCAGCCCCAGGACGTGAGCACGGCGTCTTCGTGCGCGCGTGCGGCGAGGCGCGGCGCGAGCGGGTCCGGCTCGAGGCGCGGCTCCCGCGGTGTGCGCTTCAGGTTCGCGGCGACCATGGGCGCGACGGGCTCCTGTCGGCGGTCCTGGTTCGTTTCGAACCAGCGGAAGAGTCCCCACATGGCGACCGAGACGAGGGCGGTTGCGATCGCCAACCCGACACCGAACTTGACGATCGGACCGATCGAGACGTCCTGCGTCTCGTGCCCCGCCACCGGCGCGGGCTGATCGCCTCCGGGGGCGACGGCCGGATCGCGGGGATTATCGGAGGCGGGTGCAGGTCCGTGGGACCTGTCCCCGCGTTTAACTTCGTCCATGCGCGAGCGCCGCCTCCATCTCGGGATCGTTCATGGGCAGGAGCGGCCGCTTGCCGAGCTGCCAGAGGAACGCGGCGAGCCACAGTCCCCCCATCCCCACCGGCGCCAGGATGTCCATCCAGTGCAGGTGGAACCGCGAGCCCGCGAACGCCGGCTGCGTCAGCCAGAAAACGTCCACCGCGCGCATCAGCACCACGATCGCCGCGACCGTCCCGAGAATGCGCGGGTTACGGTTCGCCGACGCGGGGAGAAGCAGGAGAAACGGAAGCACGAAGTGCAGCACGACGAGCGCGGCGCCGACCCAGCCCCAGCCCCCCTGCAGGCGGCGCAGGTACCAGGGGATCTCCTCGGGCAGGTTGCCCGACCAGATGATCAGGTACTGGGAAAACGAGACGTAGGCCCAGAACATGACGAAGGCGAGCATCAGCTTGCCGAGGTCGTGGTAGTGCCTCGGCCCGACGAAGCCTGCGAGCGGCGGGGTGCCCGCCAGCAGCACGAGCAGCGCCACGATGAAGGCGAAGGCGGAGAGTCCCTGCCCCGCGATGAAGAGGACCCCGTACATGGTCGAGAACCAGTGCGGCTCGAGCGACATCGCCCAGTCGATCGAAGCGAACGTCACCGTCAGGCCGTAGGCGACGAGGCCCGCGGACGACAGCAGCTGAAGACGCCTCGCGATCGGGCGGTCGGGGGGGAGCGCGATGGGGTCTCGACTGGCGACGCCGACAGGAGTCCGGTCCTGGTCCGCCGACCAGCGGTTCAGGAAGTAG
>DATIBN010000065.1:0-11089 GCA_035457525.1 Thermoanaerobaculia bacterium
CGCCGGGCGAGCAGCAGCCCCGCGGCTCCCTCGTGCACGAAAGCGCGCCGCTGCGCCTCGACCAGCTCGACGTGAGCCAGGCTCGTCTCGTCTCCGCCTCCGCGGGCGAAGCAGCGGTAAGCCGCCACGAGGTTCGCCTGTCCGCGCCCGTAGTCCCTTTTCCACATGCACGCCATCCCGATCAGAAGATGCGCCTGCGCCCGAAGAACGACGAGAGGGACCATCTGCTCCGGAGCGGAGGGGGGCGCGTTCGGAGGACTCGATTCCGCGCGGAGCCGCCGCAGGACCTCCTGAGCGAAGCGCCGGGCTCGGACGGGGTCCTCGGCGATCTCCCGGCCGGCCTGCTGAAGCGCGTAAAGCAGGCCGAATCGATGCGCGGCGTCGGGCAGGCTCAGCTCGAGGAAAACGGTGTTCGCGCCCCGGCGGACGGCTTCCAGGATCTGCTCCTGGAGGACGACACCCTGATCCGAGGCGACCAGCGCGGCCGCCGCGAGCGAGCGTTCGCCCGGCCTCCGGTGCGCCCGTTGCGCGCGGGGTCTGCGACGGAAGGGATCGCCCGGTCGAAACGTCGTTGGATCGTCCCCCATCGTGCCGGATGAAGCCACGACGCGAAGGTAACCGTCGAGAGCCGCGATGTCGATGCCGGCGGCGCTGCAACCGGGACAGTCGGTCACGTGGGAGGCGACATCCCTGCGCTCGTCGTCGGTGAAATCACCGGCTGCGAGGCGAAGGAGGGCGAAGTCGTCGACGTGTTTCGTCATGCGAAGCACGCCCGAAGCTTCTTGAGACAACGGTTGATGGTCTTCGGGACGCTCGAGTACTGCAGCGAGACGACATGGGCCGCCTCACGCAGGCTGCGCCCTTCGATGTAGTAGGCCGCCAGAAGTCGCCGGCACGACGCGGAGATCCCGCTCAACGCTTCGCGCAGCGCAACCTGACGGTCCACGCCGTCGGGAAGCATCGGGTCGCACGCTTCGGTTTCGCCCGACCCGCCGGCGAAGACCCGGCGGCGGTTGCTGGCGGCGTGGACGAAGCGCGCGCACCGCGCGCGGAAGACGGTGAAGACGAAGCCGTCGGGGCTGCGAACGTAGCCGCGGTGGCGCAGGAGCTCGAAGGCGGTCTCCTGCAGGAGATCCTCGGCATCGTCGGCGCCGATGCCGTACCGGTGGCGCGCAAACGCGAAGAGCTTGCCCCGCCGAGACGGGTCGAGCAGGATCGCCTCGGCGATCTGCCGTGCGGGCGGCGGAGCGTCTGCCCCCATGGTTCTGCGGCCTCCGAGGAGTGGTGGGTGGAGTCTATCGAACCAAGAAAGTCGAGATCACCTGGCAAAATCGCCGCAAAAACCCCTGTAAGAGCCCGGATACGACGAACGCCGGCAGCTGGGTTCTCTTCTCGCGTTCGCGCGCCTCCAGGCCCCCTTCGTCCCGGGAAGGCCGCGCTCCCCGCGACAGCCGGCCGAACGGCGGGCCAGCCATGATCCCGTTTCCGGCGGTTTTGCGCGTGTCGTGTGGGAGGAAACCCACATGAAGGCTGGAAAGGTGTCGACGCTGGCGCTCCTGGTCGGCTCATTTCTGGTCTCGGCGACGCTCAGAGCGGCGCCGTGCACGGCATCGGGGACCGTGCTGTGCCTTTCCGCCCAGCGGTTCAGCGTGGACGTCCACTGGAGGGACTTCGCGGGCAACACGGGAACGGGCCGGGCGGTCTCCCTCACGCCCGACACCGGCTATTTCTGGTTCTTCAGCGACACCAACGTCGAGCTCGTCGTGAAGGTCCTCGACGCGAGGAGCTTCAACGGCCGGTTCTGGGTTTTCTTCGGCGCGCTGTCCAACGTGGAGTACTCCCTGAACGTCACCGACACCGAGACCGGGTCGACCAAGACGTACGAGAACCCGTCCGGTCGGTTCGCTTCGGTTGGCGACACGGCGGCTTTCACAGGATCGGCTGCGGGAGGGATTTCGACTCACGAGACAGTCGAGGCGGATGGAACGCCAACACCGCCCGGGTCTCTCGCGGCGATCCAGAGATTCCTCGAGGCTGCGGAAACGAAGTCGGCATCCCGGGGCTCGGCCGGGAACGCCGCCTTCACCCCCTGTCCGGGAACGCCCCGGATCCTCTCCCTTTCCAATTGCCGCTTCCAATTGCAGGTCGAGTGGACCGACCCGCAAGGCCGCAGAGGGTCCGGCCAGGCGGTCCAGTTGACCAACGATACGGGTTACTTCTGGTTCTTCTCCGACAACAACGTCGAGCTGATCGTGAAGGTCCTGGACGCGCGCGCTTTCAATGGACATTTCTGGGTCTTTTATGGAGCGCTCTCGAACGTCCAGTACTCCATCCTGTTGGTGGATTCGGTCGCGGGTTCCTACAAGACGTACGTCAATCCGTCCGGAACATTCGCCTCGGTCGGCGACACCTCGGCGCTCCGGGGAGGGTCTTCGGTGGCGCCGGTGCTCGATACGACGCACGCCGGTTCCGCGAATCTGGATGAAAAGGGTGGCAGCGTCACGACCACGGGGGCGGATGGCACGGTGTTCACACTGGAGGTTCCGCCGGAAGCGCTGGTGCGTCCGGAGACCGTCACGCTGACCCCGGTCTCGCGCATGGACCGATTCCCCTTTTCGGGAGGCCTCGTCGCGGGAGTCGAGATCGAGCCGAACGGAGTGGATCTGTTGGTGCCCGCGATTCTGACGATCCGACCAACGTCCTCTCCTCCGGTGAACCGGATGCTGCCGTACGCGTACCGCCGCGGCGGGGAAGACTTCATTCTCTATCTGCGCGACCTGGACACTTCGTCACTCCGCTTGCCTCTCGTGACGCTCGCGGGTTACGGAGTGGGGCAGGGAGACCCCAGCGAGGCGGCGAGTCAGGCCGACAAACTGTCTTCCGGCCCTTTGGCGGGGTACCTGCAGCGCTACGCCCGCGAAGTCTTTCTCAGGGTTCTCGGGCAGATCAGCGAAGCCGAGCTCCACGATCGCCTGATCGGGATCTATCGAGAGGCGTTGGCAGAAGTAGTTGCGCGCCTCCTTCGCCCCGCCGAGGATTCGGGGCTCGTGACGGCCGACGTGAGAGACGTAATGTGCCCGCTCGACGGAGACGAGTTCCAGAAGCAAGTCGAGAGGAAGGCACTGCAGGAATTCTTTGGGCTCGAGCGTCAAAAGCAGCTTGCGCCAGGTCTCTTTGGCTACGAAGACGGCGATCAGACCGCGGCCCACGAATATGCCAAGGCGATCCTCCGGAAGTGCATGGAGGGTGCCTTCGATCGCTGCGTCTCCCGCAACGACCCCCATGAAGTCCTCCTGATGCTGGATATCATGCGAGAGCTCCAGAGACTGGGCGAAGAAGACCCGCTTCTCACGACGTTTATGGAAGGTAGTTTCGCGGAGCGTTGCTTGCGCTTCGAGCTCGACTTCGAGAGCACACTCAAGTCGGTACAAGCCATCACCACTGCGGGCCGCACACTGACAACGACCATTCGGCAGAAATATCGCGCCCCGCACGTTCCGCTCCGCTTCAGCTACGCCCGGTCCGGTAACGTGAATCAAGCGGTTTGGAAAGGCGCGTGCTCGCTCCTGCCGCAAGCCGCCGAGATTGAGCTGCCGGCCGACGTGGCCGGAGCCGGATGCACGGTGAGGATCAACCCGGGCAGTAGCCGGTTCAACGCGTTTGCTGCCTGGATCGGTATCGTGCCGAACCCGACGCAGAGTGCCATGAAGCTTCTCTACGACCCCGGTAGCCCAACGGTGAATGCCACCTTGACGTGTGAAGACGCGACTGTCCCCTTCCCGGTCTTTTCGTTCGATGCGTACTACGAGACCTTCCACGCCAACGAGCATTTATCGCCCGGCTATTTGGCCAGCGACTGGGAACCGCTGCCCTACGGCGAGTTTTTCGCTAGGAAGAGCTACGAGCGCTCGACCACGCTCGGCCAGGAGACTCGGACGGAGGAAACCTGGTTCTTCCTCAAGCACACGCCGGACGCGCCGATGCCAGACTGTCCCTGAGAGGCCCACACCAGGCGGTGAATCTTCGCCGGACTGACCGGGTGCATCCGGTCGGCGGCTCTCCCACTCGAGGCGTTCTGAGGCTGCTCGAGGCGCCGCGCGCAACGGCACGAGACGTTTAGCCTGGCGGACGCCGAAAACTGACCCGAGCTGCGCGCCCTCATCACGAGGCTGCCGCTCGCTGGCGATCGGGCTCTATGGGTCGGACCCTCGTTCCCATGGTCTAATTCTGCAGGGACCTTCATGGCCGCCAAGGCAACCGGTTCGGGAGAGTCGTTGACCGGCCTCCTGCAGGCCTGGGGAAGGGGCGACCTCGAGGCGCGCGACCGGCTCCTCCCCATCGTCTACGGCGAGCTGCGGCGGCAGGCGGCCGTCTACCTCCGCCAGGAGCGTCCGGGCCACACGCTCCAGCCCACCGCCCTCGTTCACGAGGTCTACCTCCGGCTCGCGGGGCCGCGGCGCGTGCCGTGGCAGAGTCGCGCCGAGTTCTTCGCCGCGACCGCTCAGACGATGCGCCGCATCCTCGTCGACCATGCGCGCAAGCGCGCCGCCGCCAAGCGCGCGGGGGACTGGACACGCGTCCAGATCCAGGAGGACGCGGCGGTCGGAGGGAACGTCGAGCTCGACCTCCTCGCCCTGGACGAAGCTCTCGACCGCCTCGCCGAGCGCGACCTGCGATACGCGCGGATCGTCGAGCTCCGGTTCTTCGGCGGCCTCTCGGTTCCGGAAGCCGCTGCCGTGCTCGGGGTCTCGGCCGCCACGGTGAAGCGTGACTGGAGCTTCGCGCGGGCGTGGCTGCACGCGCAACTCGGGGAACAGCGGACCTCCGCATCCCCGCGATGACGCGGGAACGCTGGAACTCTCTCGAGCGGCTCTTCCACGAGGCCCTGGAGCGCTCCCCCGGCGAGGAGCGCGCCCGATTCCTCGACGCCGAATGCGGCGGCGATCGCGAGCTCCACCGACAGCTCGAGGCACTGCTTCACTCGCACGAGACGGCCGGCAGCGGGTTTCTCGAGTCGCCGCTCCTCGCCGACGAAGCTGCCGCGACGGAACTGCCCGCCGGCACGCGGCTCGGGCCGTACGAGATCACGTCGCTTCTCGGCCGGGGCGGGATGGGCGAGATCTACCGGGCCCGCGACACCCGGCTCGCTCGCGACGTGGCGGTCAAGGTGCTTCCCGCCGCGCTCGCCCGGGATCCGGAGCGCCTCTCCCGCTTCGAACAGGAGGCGCGCGCCGCCTCCGCTCTGAACCACCCGCACATCGTCTCGCTCTACGACGTCGGGCGTGAGAAGGGCATCGCCTACATCGTCACGGAACTCCTGGAGGGGCAGACGCTCGCGGAGCGGATGGCCCACGGCCCGTTGACGGTCAAGAGAGCGCTGGAGTGCGCCGTCCAGGCGGCGCGCGGTCTCGCCGCGGCGCACGAGCGGGGGATCGTGCATCGGGACGTCAAGCCCGCGAACCTGTTTCTGACGAACGACGGGCAGGTCAGGATCCTCGACTTCGGGCTCGCCAAGCTCGCCGGCCCGCCGGGCGTCCCGGGCGCTGCGGGCGCGGCCGCGGCGACGATGCCGGGGCTCGCGATGGGCACCGTGGGGTACATGTCTCCGGAGCAGGTCCGCGGCGAGACGGTGGACTTCCGGTCGGACCAGTTCTCTCTGGGGTGCGTCCTCTACGAGATGCTGGCGGGCGAAGCTCCGTTCCGGCGACCGACCGGCGCGCAGACGCTCGCGGCCGTGATCGAAGACGAGCCGGCGCCCCTCCGCGAGAGGAACCAGCGCGTGTCCGAGCCGGTCGCGTGGGTCGTCGAGCGCTGCCTGGCGAAGGATCCGGACGAACGCTACGCGGGCACTCGCGACCTCGTCCGCGACCTCGAGCTCTCGATCGGCCGGCACGTCGAGTCGGGCACGCAGAGAGTGACCGCAATGCCGCGAGCCCGACGCCGCCCCCGGGCGTTTTTCGCGCTGGCGGCCGCTCTCGTGATCGTGGGCGGAGCGGCCGCGTGGCTGCTCCGGCCGAAGCCTCCTCCCGTGCCGGTCGTGCGGTTCCTGACCTACTCCGGCCGCGACGCGTCGCCGGCCGCTTCACCCGACGGAAAGACGGTCGTCTTCAGCTCCACGCGCGACGGCCACCGCCGTCTGTGGCTGAAGCAGCTGGCCACCGGGAGCGAGCTCCCGCTCACCGATGGCGATGACGACCACCCCCGGTTCTCCCCCGATGGTTCGGTCATCCTCTTTTCACGCACCGAAGGGCGTGGTGTCTCTCTCTACCGCGTGCCGTCGCTCGGGGGCGAGCCCCGGAGGGTGATCGCCGACGCGCTCTACGGCGATTACGCCCCGAGCGGCGGAACGATCTGCTTCCTGCGACACGTCATCGAGCCGGAGTGGACGACGATCGTGGCGACCGCATCCGAAGACGGCAGCCACATCCGCGAGCTGGCCCGTGTGCCGGGACGAGCCCTCAAACCGCCCCGCTGGTCGCCGGACGGTCGCACGATCGCGGTGGCCGAGGCGAGATTCCAGGCGGGCCAGCGGATCGAGATCGCGCTCGTGGACGCGACGACGGGGCGCTGGCGCACCCTGATACCGGCCACCACGGCCTCACCCGACGCGCTGGCGTGGGTCGGAGCCGAGACACTGGCCTATTCGCAGTCGGAGGTCGCCGTCAGCGTCTACTCGGGCAACACGTCCTCGATCGTTCTGCAGGACGTCCGGTCGGCGCGGGCGCGATCGGTCTTCTCGGTCCCGTTCGACATGGAAGTGCTCGACATCCTGGGCGCCGGGCGCCTCGTGTTCGGGGCGAACTCCTACCGCATTCACCTGCGCGAGCTTCCGACGCGATCGGAAAAGCCGGAGCGCGGGCGGTGGCTCACGGGAGGCAGCAGCAGCGACCGGCAGCCGGTCTACGACCCCGCCGGGGAATGGATCGTGTTCTCCTCGAACCGGGGCGGCAACCTCGACCTGTGGTCGGTTTCGCGCTCGACCGGCGCCGTCCGGCGCATCACGGACGACCCCGCCGAAGACTGGGACCCGAGCTTTACGCGCAACGGGAAGCTCCTGTGGAGCACGAATCGGACCGGAAACTTCGAGGTCTGGATGGCCGAGTCGGACGGCACGACTGCGCGGCAGGTCACTCGCGACGGCGTCGACGCCGAGAACCCGGTGGCGACGCCGGACGGCCAGTGGATCCTGTACGCCTCAGCGAACCCTCGCTCGCGCGGCATCATGAGGATTCGCCCCGATGGAAACGGTGCCGCGACCCTCGTCGCGGGAAACATGCAGATTCCGGAAATCTCTCCGGACGGCCGTCACGTGGCCTTCGTCGCCGACCTCGGCAGCGAGCGACCGGCTCTCCGGGTGGCGAACGTCGAGGACGGCACTCTGGTTGGCTTCCAGGTTCCCCTGCCGCCGTGGACACCCGCGGGGGACGTCGACGTCGGCCGGTGCCGCTGGTTTCCGGACGGTCGCGCGCTGGCGTTCATCGGATCGGGGCCGGACGGAATCTACGGCGTCTACGTGCAGGAATTTACGCACACCGGCCGCATGACGCCGCGCCCGCGACTCGTGGCATCCGAACCGGACCTCGCGGTGGAGTCATTCGGCATCTCGCCGGACGGGACATCTCTGACGGTCGCCTATCTGGAGCAAGTATCGAATCTGATGACCGCCGAGAACGTGCCCCGGGTCGGGCGG
The DNA here is from genome assembly GCA_035457525.1 of Thermoanaerobaculia bacterium. Lineage (GTDB taxonomy): Bacteria > Acidobacteriota > Thermoanaerobaculia > UBA5066 > Gp7-AA6 > Gp7-AA6. The sequence goes on from DATIBN010000065.1 coordinate 7,691, forward strand.
CCGGCGCGCGGCGCCCGGTAGGCCCGGGTCAGAGCGCGAGCGCCGTCACGAGCATCATCAGGCCGAACCACCCCAGCAACGCGACCCCGAAGAGACGACCAAAGGACATTCCCGCCGAATCGAACGGAGGCGTTCGCCGAAGCGCGCGACGGTTGTGGCGCCCGCGCGGGAGGCCGGGAAGCGGGAGCGCTCGCGTGTTCATGGATCTCCCCCTCGTTGCGAAGGTCTGACCGCCGGGTCGATTGGGGCGGCCCACCGCCGCAATCGCGACCTTCACCCTTCACGCGCAGAATCTCCAGGTTCGGGCTCACGCAGAGGTTCCGCGAAGAGGTCCGCGCCTCCTCCCTGGCCCGGGAAACTAGGAAGGTTTCGAGATCCGCCGGTCCAGGTCGGCGTAGCCCGCGCGAACCAGCGCCTTCAGGTCGTCGGACTGCTCCCGCATTTCCGCCCGGACGTTCACGAACTCCTGCGTGAACTTCTCGTCCAGCCCGGCGACCCCTTCGGCGACGAGCCGGATCTCGGAGCGCAGACTTTCCGCAACGACGTCGGAGTGCCGCTTGACTTCGTGGATCTCAAGGCGGAGGTCCTCCCGAACCTCGTGGATCTCCACGCGGAGGGCCTCTCGAACCTCGTGGATCTCCACGCGGAGGTCCTCCCGGACCTCTCGAATGTCCGTCTTGAGATCGCCGCGAAGATTCGCGACGGTGACATCGAGGTAGCGCTTGATTTCTTCGGTTGTTTCGTGGTCCATGGAGTTCGGATCGAGCCTAGCACCTGCTCCAGTATTGTCGCGACGCCGGGAAAACGTGGTCTGTCCCCGATTTCGGGACGGTCAGTCTCGCGTGAGGAGGAAGGCGCCGGCCATCCCTCCGGCGGCGCAGACACTGATCAATCCACGGCGCGCTCGCCGGCGCGCCATTTCGTTCGCGAGGGTCGTCAGGATCCGCCCGCCGGTCGCGGCCCAGGGATGCCCGACCGCCACGGAGCCGCCGTTGACGTTCACCCGGTCCCACGGCACCGGCCCGGTCGCGGGGCCTCTCCATCCCTGCTCCCAGGCCGCCGCGTTGGCGAGCACCTGCGCCGCGAACGCCTCGTGAATCTCGATGAGATCGATGTCGGACAGTCGAACGTTCGTTCGCTCGAGAAGCTTCGGCACGGCGATGGCCGGCGCCATCAAGAGGCCTTCGTTCGGATGCAGCGCCGCGTATTCCATGGCTTCGATGAAGGCGAGCGGCTCGCGGCCTTCCGCCTTCGCGCGCGCCTCGCTCATCAGGAGGACCGCGGAGGCGCCGTCGGTGACCGGCGAAGCGTTCCCCGCCGTGATCGTGCCGTCCGGATCGAACGCGGGCGCGAGCGCGGCGAGCTTCTCCAGTGACGTGTCCGAGCGCGGACCCGTGTCGTACTCGACGCCTTCGAGGGGCACGATTTCCGAAGCGAGGCGCTCGCGCGCCGCGACGGCGTTGCGGTGGCTCGCGAGCGCGATCTCGTCCTGGCGTTCACGCGGGATCCGCCACTCCCGGCGCGTGATCTCCATGTGTTCCCCCATCGAGAGCCCGGTCGTCGGTTCGCGGAACGTGGCTGGGTCCGCGCCCGAGAGCCACTCCACGCCGCCGGCGATCCCGGAGTCGATGCGCCCCCGCGCGATCGCGTCCGCGATGACGGTCGCGGCACGCAGCCCCGAGATGCAGTAGGAAGAGACCGTCTGCGCCTCGATCCCCGCGGGCAGGTCGGTCTCGAGAACGATCTCCCTCGCCAGGTTGGGCTTGCCCTTCTCGGGCACCACCACGCCGAACGCGATCGCTTCGATTCCCGAAGGGTCGACATCGTGCCGGGCCAGCAGCCCGCCGACCGCGTGCCTCGCGAGGGCGAGCGGACCGAGGGACGCGAACGACTTTCCCGCCTTCACGAAAGGCGTGCGGGCGCCCGCGACGATCGCGACTCTCGGCTCGGTCACGCGGACTCGGGGGCCCCGCTAGGGCTGGACTTGGCGCGCGAGCCGGGACTTGACCGCGGCGAGCTTCGAGGCGAGGCGATGGAACTGACCACCCTCGAGCTGTTCCGAGTAAGGCGGAGTCGGAGCCGGCCGTTGCGATCCGCCGACAGCCTGGCGGCTATTCAATGTCCAGTGGCGAAGAGTTCGACCCGGGTTGCTGCTCATCCGATGCCTGCTTTCTTCCTGGGACCGGAGGCGGGCATTCAGTTGTCAGCTGGATGGGGTCCGTCGGCGGCTGAAGGAGCGTTCAGCCTATCACGCCAATATGATCCGAGCTCGCATGGCTCCCAAGCGGTGTGCCTGGGTCGGCGAGAGCGACCCGCTGATGCTTCGCTACCACGACCGCGAGTGGGGAGTGCCGGTCCACGACGACCGCACGCACTTCGAGTTCCTGGTGCTCGAAGGCGCGCAGGCCGGGCTCAGCTGGTCGACCGTGCTTCGCAAGAGGGAGGCGTATCGTCGCGCCTTCAGCCGGTTCGATCCGAAGAAGGTGGCCCGATACACCAAGAGTCGAATTCAGAACCTCCTGCTCGATCCCGGGATCATTCGAAACCGGCTGAAGGTCGAGGCCGCGGTCAGCAACGCGCGGTCGTTTCTCGAGGTCCGGAAGGAGTTCGGAAGCTTCGACGCCTATTCCTGGACGTTCGTCGGCGGGAGGCCGAAGGTGAATCGCTGGAAGTCGACGCGACAGGTTCCGGCGACCTCACCCGAGTCCGACGCGTTCAGCAAGGACCTCAAGCGCCGGGGCTTTCGCTTCGTGGGCTCGACCATCATCTACGCGCACATGCAGGCGGTCGGAATGGTCAACGACCACCTGGTCGACTGTTTTCGATATCGGGAGGTCCGGCGGCCCGGTTCTGCCGGTAGCTGAGACCTACCGAATGGGATCGATCGGAGTGCGCCTGGGCTCCTTGCCGAATCGCACCCGCGATCTCTCGATCATCTTCCGGATCTCGACGTCGCGATCCTTCGGCGGCGCGCCGGTGACCCATCCCCGGATCAGCCGCTCGGCGGCCGCGGTGACCTCCTCCACGGCGCGCTGAAACAGCTCCTCGTTCGCTTTCGACGGCCTGTTGGCGCCGGAGAGCTTGCGCACGAACTGAAGGGAGGAGGCCCGGATCTCGGCCTCGGTCGCCGGCGGCGCGAAATTGGCGAGCGTACGGATGTTGCGGCACATGGGGAAACTCTACCCGGATCCCAGGTGGGCTCAGAAATGGGGACAGACCTATTTTTCGGAACTCCGAAAATAAATCTGTCCCCTTTTTAAGCTACGGGGCCTTCGTCGACTTGCCCTCCATCATGGTCTTCCAGGAGCCGTCCTCGCCGACGAACTCCCACTTGAACGAGTAGCTCGTCGGGGAGGCCTGCTTGATGCTGTAGCGTGATTTCATCATCTTGCCGCCCAT
>DATIBN010000066.1:0-5683 GCA_035457525.1 Thermoanaerobaculia bacterium
CCGTCCGTGCCGACCTCGCGGGCGACGCGCGTGACCTCCGAGGCGAACGACGAGAGCTGGTTCACCATCGTGTTGACGGTCTTCGCCGTGCGCAGGAACTCTCCCTGGAGGGGCCGGCCGTCGACGTCGAGCGCCATCGTCTGCGACAGATCGCCCTTCGCGACGGCGCCGATGACCCGCGCGGTCTCGCTCGTCGGGAGCAGCAGGTCGCCGATCAACGCGTTCACCGACCGCATCGACTCCGCCCACGAACCGCCGACGTCCCCCACGTGCGCGCGCTCGTGGATGCGTCCTTCCTGACCGACGACGCGCCGCAGCCGCTCGAGCTCCAGGCTCATCCGCTGGTTCAGGGCGACCACGTCGTTGAAGGCGTCCGCGATCTTTCCTTCGATGCCCGTCCAGTCCTCGGGCAGCCGGACGTCGAACGCCCCGCTCTTCAGGTCGAGGAGCGCGGCGAGAAGCTGCCTCCGGTCGAGCGCGTCGCCCTCGACGCCGGGCCGCTTCGACCGCTTCGAGCCGTTCGCGCGTGGCGGGTCAGCTGCCGGCGTTCTTCGCAGAGCGCCTCCGTTTCCGCGGCCCCCGGGAGGGAGGGTCTCGGTTCTCATCGAGTCTCCTTTCCGATTTCTCGGAGAGAGTCTTCCGCCGCCGCGCCGTCCGGTCGGGTCCGCGCACCGGGACGTTCGGGGCAACGGTCAGAAGATTCGGGCATCGGGATAATCGGGGCGGAAATTGCAAGAACCGGACCACTTCGAGGCTCCGATCAGTCCGGGAAGAGACGTCCGCCTCGGTAGAAGAAAACGAGGGCGAGCAGCTGGATCAGGTGATAGGCGGCATCCGGGGTGAGCGGCCGGGGGAGACCCGGTCGAAGCACCTCGATCGCGGCAGCGGCCGCCGAGAGGGCGATCCCCGCGAGGATCCCGCGCGCGGCCCCGGGAGCGCGCCCCCTCCGAAGCGCCAGGAGCGCGAGCACGAGGAGCGCCGCGAGGGTGGCGGCGCTGTCGAGGATCACCGGACCGAACCCGTCGCTCGAGAGCGCTGCGGGGAGAAACACGGCGAACTTGATCGCGGCCGCCGCGGTGGTCCATCCTGCCGCGCGCCGCGGGACGAAAGCGAACGCGGCGCCCGCGACGAGAAAAAAGCCGGCGAGGCCGGCGCTGGCCAGCGTCGCCTTCCACAGGACGTCCCCCGTCGGATCGCCGATGCGCGGATAGAACCCGTGCCACGTCCCGCCGAGGAGAGCGGCGGCTCCGAGCGAGATGAACCCCGCTGCCCAGAGGCGGAGCCCGCGCCCGGGTCGTCGGGGCGCCGCGCGGAGGAGCGCCCACGCGCCGGCGAACGCGGCCGCCGCGAGGAGGTAGTCGGTGGCGGCGACGACCGCTTCGGCTTCCAACGTGCGGCCGCAGGCTATCGCGACCCGACGTCCGAGCCGGTACGCGGCTTGCTCTACCCAACGGTGGAGGCGCTATGGACAAGAAGACGCGGGCGGAGGAGACGGTCCACCGCGACTCGCGCGGTCGTTCCCACGACACCGAGGACACGAGCCGACGCGGGATGAGCTCGGACGCCACGGCGGCCGACGAAGCGGAAACGATGGCGTCGACCGGCGACAGCGAGAGCGCGTTTCAGGAGATCGCAGCGGGCACCGCGACCGGATGGGGCATCGATCGGGGAGAGTTCGTCGGCACGGGCGGGCTCGCCGCCGGCGAAGATCTGGACGAAGTCGCGGAGGGGGACTACTGGCGGCAGAACTTCCGGCGCCGCCCGTACTATCAACCCGGAACTCCCTACGAGCACTACGAGGCGGGTTATCGCTACGGGTGGCAGCGGGCGCTCGACGAAACGTACGAAGGTCGCGACTTCGAGGACGTCGAGAGCGAGCTCGAGCGATCGTGGGACGCGCAGCACGGCGAGAACGCGCAGGATTGGGAAGAAGCGCGCTCGGTGGTGAAGGACGCATGGCATCGCGCGCGCGAACGGAGAGGCTGAAAAGAACTGCGGCACGGCGTGGTCCGGTTCTTGCTCCTTCCCGCGGTTGTAAAGGAGGTCTCGAATGGACGAACAGAGGAGAGGTCTGGATCCGAATCCCGATGCGAATCGTGATCCTTTGACGGGCGAACCGGGTTCCCATCCGATCGGAACGGGAGTGGGCGCGGCCGGCGGAGCGGCCACGGGCGCCGTGATCGGCGGAGCGGTCGGCGGTCCGGTCGGCGCGGCCATTGGTGGAATCGCCGGCGCGGTTGCCGGCGGAGCTGCCGGGCACGCAGTCGCCGAGGGGCTGGATCCCACCGTCGAGGATGCGTACTGGCGCAAGACTTACAGCACGCGGCCGTACTACCGCGCCGGGCGCACGTACGAGGAGTACCAGCCGGCGTATCGCTACGGCTGGGAGAGCGCGACCAGCCCCGAGTATCGCGACCGCCGCTTCGAGGACGTGGAATCGGACCTCGAGCGCGGCTGGGAGAAGGCGAAGGGCAAGACCCGCGAGGGGTGGAACGACGTCAAGGACGCCACGCGCGACGCGTGGTACAGGGTTCGCGGGCACTGACGCTTCGGGGTTCGAAGTCCAGGTTCGACGGGGCCCGCGGGAAGCGGGCCCCGTTTTCATGACGGTCGGTGAAATGGCAACATAGAATCCGCTCGCCATCCGTGAAAGGGGGAGCCATGGTCTGGACGATCTTCGTGATCCTTCTGGTGCTCTGGCTGCTCGGGTTCTTCGCGTTCAAGGTGACCAGCGGGCTGATCCACCTGATCCTCGTCGTCGCCGTCATCGTCCTCATCATGGGGCTCGTCCGCCGCGGCCCGTAGCCCGACTTCCGGTCGAAACCGTCCGGCGTCCGCCATCGAGGCGGCGCCTCGCCGTCCCTGAGAGGAACGCCTAGGCGGCCGCGCAGTCGGCGTGGCCGCACGGGCAGTTCGTGCCGTGCCGGCCGGTCGTCTCCATCTCCGCGCACATCTCGCTGCAGAACCTCTTTCCGCCCCGCTCGACGGTGGTCTCCTCGCACTCGCATCCGCGATGTTCACAGGCCATGAAAAACTCCTTTCCCCTTTTTCTCGAGCAAGCGCGCTGCCAGCCGGTCGTGCGTCAGCGGTCGAGCCACCCGCCCGAGAAGCCGGCGCGGGAGAGACCCCGGACCACGGGTGCCGAGCGCCGGATCAAGTTCCAGATCATTTCCGTCTCGAAGTTCTCGATCATGATGACGACCGGACCCTGATCGAGCCCGTAATACCCCTTTGCGATCCAGCCGCCTCGCACCCCGCCAAACGTGGGGTTGAAGCTGCAGAGAAGACCGTAACGGCTGCGCATCGCGGGGTACTTGCGGAGGATCGCGGCCAGGCTCGGCAGGACGATCTCCGGGGCGAAAGGGAGCGACGCCACGACGGCCCAGGGCGAGAGCGTCCCGTCGTCGGGACCGTCGGGAACGCCCCGGGCGCAGTAGTCGAAAAAACGCCGGCGCCGTCCACCGACGCGGCGCACGGCGGGCCCGGGGCCGTCGCTCGCCGTGATTCCCCAGACCTCTCTGGAGTAGCCGCGAAAACCGCGCGGGTTCTTCTCCCCGTACCGCTGCTGAACCTCCGTCGCGCGCCGGCTGTTCTCGAAATAGTCGATCCCCCGTTCCGAAAGGAAAGCGTCGTGAATGCCGCGGAAGTCGATCCAGAGGTGCGAGAACTGGTGCATGAAGAGCGGTCCGCCGTAGAGGTACTCGATGCCGTACTCGCGCCTCCACCGGTACGTGGCCGCCCACGCCCGGTAGGACCCCGGCGCGATCGGGTGAGTTTCGGAACCGAGGGCGAGGACGTAGAGCAGCAGCGCCTCGCTGTATCCCTCCCAGCGAAACGGCAGGAAACCGCCCTCCGGCGTCCAGCCGTGGCGAATCGTCCTTTCGCCGTCGAGCGCCCACTCCCAGTCCGCCGCCCGGTAGAGCCAGTCGGCGGAGGCGCGGATGCGCGCCTCCCGCGGGTCGTCCCGATCGAAGTAGGCCGCGGCGGTGAGCGCTCCGGCGAAGAGGATGGCCGTGTCCATCGTGGAGAGCTCGCAGCCGTGAGCCCGCCGGCCGGTCGCCAGATCCAGGAAATGGTAGAAGAAGCCGCGGTGGCCGCTCGCGTCCGCGGCGGGGCCCTGCGGGCAGCCTTCGAAGAACTCGAGAGTCGCAAGCGTCCGCTCGATCGCTTCGTCGCGCGTCACGTATCCGCGCTCGACCGCGATCGGCCAGCAGGTGAGCCCGAGGCCGACGGCAGCGATGGACGAAGGGGAGCCGTAACGCGTGTTGTCCCGGACGAGCCCGTTGGCGGGGTTCGCCTCGTGGACGAAGTAGCCGAAGGTCTTTCTCTGGAGATCCAGGAGATCGGCGGCGGTCGGGGTGTTCGTCACTCGAGCGCGGCGACCGCGCTCTGGACCGCCTCCGCGAGCGTCGGATGGACGTGGATCGCGTCGCGGATGTCCGCGGCGCGTCCGCCGGCGTTCATGACGTCCACCAGGAGGTGGACGAGCTCGGCGCCCTCCCACGAGAGGACCGACGCCCCGAGGATCCGTCCGGACCTCGCGTCGGTCACGACTTTGACGAACCCCTCCGTTTCGCCGATCTCGCGGGCCTTGCCGTTTTCCCGGAGCTCGAAGCGGCCGACTCGGACCTTGCGCCCGCTCTTCCTCGCCTGCGCCTCGGTTTCGCCGACGCGTCCCAGTTGCGGGTCCGTGTACATCGCGTAGGGCACGATCCGGTCGGTCGTGCGGGAACGGTCTCCGGCGAGCTGGGAGAGGAGAACCCGGGAGTCGTCCCAGGCGGTGTGGGTGAACATCGGTCCGCCGCGCACGTCGCCGGCGGCGAACACCCCGCGGACGCGGGTGGCCAGCCGGCGGTTCACGGCGATCGTGCCGTCTTTCTCCGGCGCGAGACCGATCGTCTCCAGGCCGAGATCGTCGGAGTTGGGCCGGCGGCCGGTCGCGACGAAGACGTCGGAGGCCGAAAGCGTCTCGGCGCCGCCGCGGCTCGTCAGCGAGAGGCGGATCCCGTCGCCTCCCGAAGACACGCCCGTCAACCGGTGGCCCAGCCGGAACGCGATGTCCTCCGATTCGAGAATGGTCCGAAGCGCGAGCGCGACCTCGGGGTCTTCGCGCGCCGCGATCTCCGGCCCTTCTTCGACGACGGTGACCGCGGACCCCATGCGGCGGTAGAACTGCGCCATCTCGAGTCCCGTGTAGCCGCCGCCGAGCACCACGAGCCTCTGCGGGAGTCGCGGACGGTCGAGCCAGTTTTCCGCGGTGTGGAAGTCGATTCCCGCGAGGCCGGGCACCGGGGGGATGCGGCTGCGCGTACCGGTGTCGATCACGACTTTCGCCGCCGTGAGAACCGCGTCGCCGACCTGCACCCGGAAGCGGGTTCGTTCGCGGCCGAGGAAACGCGCGTGCCCCATGCGCACCCCCAGGGTCGGTGGGCTCGCGAGCGCCTCGCGTAACCCGATGCGGCTCTGGTGAACGATCCCGCGCGCCCTCGCGAGAACGGCCGCGAGGTCGGGCTCGACCGAGCCGACGCGGATCCCGAAGGACCCGGCGCGGCGGGCGAGGTGCGCGACGCGGGCCGAAGCGATGACGGCCTTCGTCGGAGTGCAGCCGAAATTGACGCAGGAGCCGCCGAGGTCCTTCCGCTCGGCGATCGCCACCCGCCAGCCTTTTCGGGCGAGCGCGATG
>DATIBN010000067.1:0-12747 GCA_035457525.1 Thermoanaerobaculia bacterium
CGTCGTTCGAGCGCCCCGACGTCGAAGCGGGAAGAGATGGCGGCGTCGGTCGCCGGATTCCAGGCGTCCACGTCGATGCCGTTCAGCACCCCGTGGAGTCGGTCGCCACGGAGCGAGAGCGCTCCGTCCAGGCCGTGTCCCCCCTCCGGCGTCCGGATCTCGCGGGCGTACGTCGGACTGACCGTCGTCAGCACATCGGCGGCCGCGAGCCCGAGGCCGAGCATCGAATCGCGGGCCCACTCGGGGAGGAGCGCGAGGTGCGGGCTCGGCCGGAGGTCCCACTCCGCGAGGGTGCGTCCGGCGCCCCGACCCGTGTAGGGAAGGTTGTGGATCGTGTACAGCGTCGCGGTCGATCGGAAGAAGGGGTCGTCGCGACTGTCTGCGGCGACGCGGAAGACCGCCGGGCCCGTGTGCCAGTCGTTGGCGTGGATCACATCGGGTCTCCACGAGAGCCGCCGGCATCCCTCGAGCGCCGCGAGGGAAAAGAAGACGAATTTCGGGGCGTCCTCGTCGATCGAGCCGCCGTAGATCCGCGAGTCCCTGGGGATCGGAGGGCCGGTGATCAGGTAGACGGGAACGCCGTCGGCGGACGTCTCCCACAGGTCCGCCGGATCCGATCCCCCCCGGCGCGGAACGTCGAGAACCGCGCGATGCAGCGGCGCGAACCGCGGCCAGTCGATCGCCCCGTATCCCGGGAGCGCCAGGCGCACGTCGTGGCCCCGGGCGGCGAGCGCGCGGGGCAGCGAGCCCGCCACGTCGCCGAGACCACCGACCTTGACGAACGGAGCGGCCTCGGCGGAGAGAAAGAGGATGTTCAACTGCCGCGATTATCCCGCGCCGGCAGCCACCAGTCCCTCCAGCACCTCGAAGATGTCGTTCCAGCCGGCGTCGGTCTCGCCCCTCTTCTCGGGGGTGAGGCGCGTGTGCGTGAGCACGACTTCCGTGGTGCGACCCTGCGGCAGGAACTCGATCGTGACCAGCGACGGCGGCTCGTCTTTCCCGCGATCGCTGCGGAAGTGAAACGTGTGGACCAGCCGCCGCTCCGGCACGACCTCGACGAAAACACCGTCGAAAAACCAGTTCTCGCCGGTCGTGCGGTGGCGGATGTGCTGGCGCCATTCGCCGCCCGTCTCGCACTCGAGGTCGATCGACACCGTGTCGAACTCGCTGCCCCAGCTCCAGCGCTTCGCCCTTTCGGGATCGCTCCAGAACCGATAGACCGTCGCGACCGGAGCTCGAAAGACCCGGCGGACGACGACGGCCTCCGACTCCGTGTTCTGCGCGTTGCTCATTTCTCCTCCTCGAGCGCTTCGGCCAGCACGGCGTCGAGCGCGTCGAAACGGTCGTTCCACATCCGGCGGCACCTCTCGACCCATCCGACCGTCCCCTGGAGCGCCAGGGGTCGGAGGCGGCAACGGCGCTCGCGACCGTTCTTCTTCCGGGAGATCAACCCCGCGTCCTCGAGCACGTTCAGGTGTTTGGTCACCGCCGGCTGCGAGATGGCGAAGCGGGAAACGAGCTCCTTGACGGGCTCGTCGCCCCGCGCCAGCCACTCGAGGATCCGGCGTCTCGTGGGGTCCGCGAGAGCGTGAAACAGCTGGTCGAGCCGCTGCTCGGAATGCATAACAATTGAGTTATATATATCTCGCCCGGACGCCCTCCGTCAACCGCCGCCGGGGGAGAGCCGTCGGTCCTTTCGGGCGGAGTCGGGAGGCGGCGTTACAATTGTTCCCGGTTTCTACATGGCACAAGGGAAGTCAGCCTGCCGCGGGCCGCGGCGTGCGCGCCGATTCGGAGAAAAGTGTCCTTTCCTGGAACGCTTCGGCCCCGCCTTCGGTTTCCGGGTACGGATGACCCCATGAACAAGGTCCTTCAGCCCCGGGTCGGCGTCGCCGCGCTGGTGTTCTTTCTCGCGCTCGGGGTCGCGATTCCGGATTCGCCGGGAAGGGCGCCATCGGCGTCGATCGCGATGGCGTCCACGCGCAGCTCGGAGCTGCTCGCCAAAGCGGAGGGGGACTACTGGGAGTTCGCGCAGAAGCGCGACGTCCGCCTGCGGATGCGCCTGGGCCTTCCGATCGACGAGCTGCCGGATCTCTCCGAGGGGCGCGCGCTCCTCGACGCGAAGGCCGGCGCCATCCTGCTCGAAAAGCTCGGCGGCCTTCGGGGCCACGAGCTGTCGCACGAGGAATCGCTCTCACTCGCCGTCCTGCGCGAGCAGGGGGAGCGGCTCGCGGAGTCGGCGCGCGATTACTGGTTCACGTTCCCGGTGACGCCGCACTCCACGCCGCTCGCCGCCGTCGCGGAGATCTTCACGACCTGGAGGTTCGAGGACTCGCGGGATCTCGAGCGCTACACGGCACTGCTCACGCGGTGCGCCGGGATGATCCGCCAGATGGAGGACAAGCTGCGCGCGCAGGCTCGGCGCGGCATCCGGCTGCCGAAGCCGGAGACCGTTCTCGTCGCGGAGAGTCTCCGGGAATGGATCGCGGCTTCGCCGGAGAGCCGGTTCTTCGTCGCGCCCGAACGGCTCGAAGGCGTGCCGGAAGAGGACCGGGCTCCTTTCGTCCGGCGGGTCGATGCTCTGATCGAGTCGCGCGTCAATCCCGCTCTCGAGAGTCTGGCCGCGTACATGGGCGGCGAGTACGCCGCGAAGGCGCCGAAGCGGGTCGGCCTGGCTCAGTACGAAGGGGGGAAGGCCCATTACCGGCGTCTGGTCCGCCGCTACACCACTCTGAATGTGACGCCCGAGGAAGTCCATCGGCTGGGTCTGGCCGAAGTCGAGAGATTGAACCGGGAGCTCGACGAGGTTCGGGTCGCGGTCGGGTTCGAGGGCAGCCTGGCGGACTTCCGGAGCCATCTGAGGACGGATCCCCGGTTCGTCCCGCAGACCCCGGAGGCAATCGGCGAGCGGCTGCTCGAAGCCCAGAAGCGGATCGAGTCCAAGATCCCGCTCTTCTTCGGGCGCACGCCTTCCGCGCCGGCCGGCATCCGGCGGCTGTCCCCGGCGCTCGAAGGGGCGCGGACCGACGGTTATTACCAGGCGCCGAGCGCCGGCGATCGGCGGGGCTACTACTTCTACAACGGCGCGAAGCTCGAGGACCGGTCGCTGTTGAACGCGGCTGCACTCGTGTACCACGAGCTGGTTCCGGGCCATCACTTCCAGGTCTCGCTCGCGCAGGAAAACGGAGATCTGCCGAGTTTCCGCCGGGCGTCGCATTGGACGGCCTACACCGAGGGGTGGGGAGAGTACGCCTCCTCGCTCGCGGGCGAAATGGGAATGTACGAGGATCCCTGGGACCGCGCGGGGCGCCTCGTGACGGACGCGCTTCTCTCGGCGAGGCTCGTCGTCGACACCGGGATGAACGCGCTCGGGTGGAGCCGTTCCCGCGCCGTCGCGTACATGAGGGAGAACACGCTCGAATCCGAGGCGCAGATCGCGGCGGAAACGCTGCGCGACGCGTGCGACGTCCCGGGACAGGCGCTCGCGTACAAGGTCGGGGCGGCGAAGATCCGCGAGCTGCGCGATCGCGCGACGCGCGAGCTCGGAACGTCCTTCGACATCCGGAGGTTCCACGACGCCGTTCTCGGATCGGGTCCGATGCCGCTCGACGTGCTGGAGCGGCACATCGAGTGGTTCATCGACGCGGAGAAGGCGCGCGTCACGATGACGGCGTCCCGGTAGCGCTCCGAAGTTACTTCGTCCGCGCGAACCGCAGCGTCTCGCCCGACTCGACGTTGCGGATCCGGATACCTCCCGGATCGACTTCCACGGTCCACTTTCCGGCGGCGCCGGGGATGGCCTGGGCGCACGTCGAGGCGCCCCGCGTCTCTCCCGCGAAACCGTCGCCGCTCGGGGCGAAGTAGAGGTCGCAGGCCGACCGGAGCTCGTCCTCGCTGAATCGCATCGCCTCCCGCGAGAGCGGCGTCACCGTCGAGTCGAAGTGTGGAACGTAGACCGCGTGGACCGTTCGGCCCTGCGTTTCCAGCCTCAGGAGGCCGACTCGCCGGACGTTCCGGTCGCGGTAGCGGCCGACCGCCGTGACGAACACGTCGAACCGCGTTCCACCGCGCCCGCCGAGAGTGGAGAAGTCGAGCCGGAGGCCGTTGCCGGGGGTCGTGCCCTGGTAGTTGCCGGACAGCATGGACGAAATGTTCGAGAGGCTCGAGCGCGAGCTCTCGGGCGCCGTCCGGTCCGGCGGCCCGTCCGGCGGCGGGGACGAAGAGCAGGCGAAGAGGACGGACGTCGCGATGAGCGCGCCCGCGAGCGTGCCCCACCTCGAGCGGTTCTTCATGGCTGAAATACCTCCTCCGACAGGGACTTGCCCGGGCACGTTCCACGGGCCGGCCGGTGCGGTCCGCGACTTGCAGATCCTAACCGGCATGGAGGCACGGAAGAGCCCGGCTGCTTTCCGGGTCCGACTTTCCGCCGGGCTCTTCGCGGCGGCGGCGCTGTCGGTCGTCCTCCTCGGCGCGCGGTGCTCATCGGTCTTCGAGAGGCCGGAGCTCCAGTTCCGGGGGATCCAGATCAACTCGATCGGCTTCGACGGCGCTTCGGTGGAGATCCTCGTCGACGTCTACAACCCCAACGCGTACCGGCTGGGCGTCGAGCGTCTTTCGTACGACCTCGCCGTCGAGAACGTCCACTGGGGCGTGGGCTCGACCGTCACGCCGCTGGCCGTCGAAGGCCGCGACAGCGCGACACTGCGCCTGCCGCTCGAGGTCTCGTGGTCGCGGCTGGGAGATGCGGGCCGCGAAGCCCTCCGGAGCGGGAGCGTCAACTACGGCGTGTCCGGCGAGATGACCCTGGCGACGTCGCTCGGAGCCTTCAACGTCCCGTACACCAAGTCGGGCCGCCTCTCGGTGTTCACGGGCCAGGAGAGCGCGGATCCGGGACTCGCGAGGCCGGACTTCACGATGCGGTTCCGACTCGCGGGCTATTCGACCGAGACCGCGACCCCGTTCTCGAAGACGATCCTCTTCCCGGTGCTCCTGTAGAGCCACGTCTCTCGGAGCGCTCCCGCCTCGGTGGAGCCCTGGGTCACCTCGTCCGGCGGCCCCATCAGCGCGCGGATCTCGGAGGTCGTCATGTTCTCGTGGACTCGCCCCGCCTCGCGCGGCGCCGCCGATTCGGCGCCGAGCCGGTCGATTTCCGCCTGGCGCGCGTCGGCCGTTCTTGCCGCGTCGCGGGCCCGCTCGATCGGCGCGGATGAACCCGTCTCCTTGTCCCTCGATCCGAGAAGTCCGCCCGCGGAGTTCTTGTAGAGCCAGAGCCCGACGCCGACCACGAGGAGAAGAAGGACGAGACGGCCCATCAGGCGTGCTGGGAGTACGTGGGCAGCGTCGCTCCGGTGGAGGAGCGGAACTCGTTCATCTCGCGCTCCGACACGAGGAGGTCTTTCAGCGTGATCTTGCCGAGGACAGAGTCGACGGCATGCTGCAGCATGCGCCAGACCGAGCGGATCGAGCAGTCGGGCAGGTGCGTGCAGAGCCGCTCGATCCCGGAGTGGGAGTCGCAGAACGACGGCTCGTAGAGGCGGCCGCCGAGCGTCGCGAGAACCTCTCCGACGTTGATCTCGTCGGCCGGCCGCGAGAGGGCGTAGCCGCCGGACTGGCCGCGCGTCGAGATGACGAACCCGCCCTCGCGCAGCACGCGCATCATCTTCGCGACGTTCGGCTCCGAGATCCCCTCGGCGCGCGACAGCTCCGGGATGGAGAGGCTGCCGGCCGTCCCCTCGCGTCCGACGCGGAGCAGACAGCGGAGCCCGTACTCCTCCTGCGAACTCAACTTCATGGGGTCACCGGCCCGGTCACATCATCCCCAGCTGAAGCTTCGCCGCGTCCGACATCATGCTCATGTTCCACGGCGGGTCGAAGAGGACCTGGACGTCCGCCTCCTTGACTCCGGGCACCGTGAGGAGCTTCTGGCGGATGTCTTCCCGAAGAACGTCCCCCATCCCGCAACCCGGCGCCGTCAGCGTGAACTTGACGTCCACCCTGTTTCCGCCGTCGGGCAGCGGCGTGACCTCGCAGCCGTACACGAGGCCGAGGTCCACGATGTTCACCGGGATCTCGGGGTCGTAGCACGTCCGGAGCTGGTCCCACGAGAGGTCCTGAACCGATTTCCCGGCGGCGGAGGCCTCGTCGAGCTGGTCCGGCGGTTCCTCTCCGATGGCGTCGGCGTCCTTGCCGTCGATCCGGGCGAGATATCCCATCGGCATCATCACGGTGAACGAGCCGCCGAGCGACTGCGTGATGAAGACACGGGTGCCGGCGGGAATCGCGAACCGGGTGCCGGCCGGAATCTCGCTCGCGGTCACCTCTCGGGTCGTCGTGGTCTCTTTCTCCATTCTCATCAGCTTGCTCCGCCGCTCTCGGCCTTCGGACCCTCGGTCAGCTCCGTCGAGACCGTCGTCTCCTCTCCGGCGAGCGCGGCCTTCAGCGTGTGCCAGGGAAGGGTCGCGCACTTGACCCGCACCGGGAACTCGCGCACGCCCGAGAAGACGGCGAGCTTTCCGAGCTCCGGCCGCCCGGCACCCTTTTCGCCTTCGCGCCCCGTGATCAGGTCGTGGAAGCGTTCGAAGAGCGCCTCCGCTTCGGCGCGGGATTTCCCCTTGAGGGTCTCGGTCATCATCGACGCCGAGGCCGTCGAGATCGCGCAGCCCGCGCCGCGGAACCCGACGTCCGCCAGTTTGTCGCCCTCGACCTTCACGTAGATGGTCTCGCGATCGCCGCAGAGCGGGTTGTAACCCTCCGCCCGGCGGTTCGCGCCGGCGAGCTCCCCGAAGTTGCGCGGGCGCTTGCTGTGGTCGAGGATCACCTCCTGGTAGAGGTCGCGCAGATCGCCCATCAGCGGAACATCCTCAGCACTTTCCGGATCCCCTCGGAGAGCGCATCGATCTCATCGCGCGTGTTGTAGAGCGCGAGCGAGGCACGCGCCGTCGCGGGAACGCCGAAGAACTCCATGACCGGCTGCGCGCAGTGGTGGCCGGTGCGGATCGCGATCCCCTCCTGGTCGAGGACCGTCCCGACGTCGTGGGGATGGACGCCCTCCAGCACGAAGGAGAGGACGCCGATCTTCTCGGGCGCGGTGCCGATGATCGTGAGTCCCGGAATCGCGGAAAGGGTGCGGGTCGCGTATGCGAGCAGGTCCTCCTCGTGCGCGGTCACCCGGTCGATACCGATCGCCGACAGGTAATCGACCGCGGTTCCGAGTCCGATGGCGCCCGCGATGTTCGGCGTGCCCGCCTCGAACTTGTAGGGGAGCACGTTCCACGTCGACTTCTCGAAGGTGACCGAGCTGATCATGTCGCCGCCCCCCTGGTAGGGCGGCATTTCCTCGAGCAGCTCCGCCCGGGCGTAGAGGACGCCGACGCCGGTGGACCCGTACATCTTGTGCGACGAGAAAGCGTAGAAGTCGCAGCCGATCGAGCGGACGTCCACCGCGAGGCGCGGGACTGCCTGGGCTCCATCGACGAACACCGGGACGCCGCGGGAGTGGGCGATCTCCACGATTCGTCGAACCGGAACGAGCGTGCCGAGGGCGTTCGAGACGTGGGCGACGGAGACGATCCTCGTGCGCGGAGTGAGGAGCCTCTCGAGCTCTTCGACCCGCACGGCGCCGTTCCGGTCGATCGGGATGACCTTCAGGCGCGCCTTCTTCTCCTCGCAGAGGAGCTGCCACGGGACGATGTTCGAGTGGTGCTCGAGCGCAGTGATGACGACCTCGTCTCCCTCGCCGACCCTCTGGCGGCCGTACGTCTGGGCGACGAGGTTGATGCCCTCGGTCGTCCCGCGCACGAAGATGATCTCGCGCGCTTCGGCGGCGTTGACGAAGGCGCGCGCCTTCTCGCGGGCCGCCTCGTACGCGTCCGTCGCCTCGACCGAGAGGAGGTGCACGCCGCGGTGGATGTTGCCGTACGACTTCCGGTACATGTCCGCGACGGAGTCGATGACGACGCTCGGCTTCTGCGTCGTGGCGGCGTTGTCGAGGTAGACGAGCGGCTTCCCGTGCACCCGGCGCGACAGGATCGGAAAGTCGCGGCGCAGCGCGGCCACGTCGAGCGGAGGGCGCTCCGCCGGTCGGACCGGTGCCGGGGTGCTCACGCGCCGCCCCCCGGAAGCCGCAGGCCGAGGTGCTCCTCGACGAGCGCCCGGAGCGGCGCGATGCGAATCCGCGACGAGACGTCGCTCGCGAACGCGTACACGAGGAGGTCCCTCGCTTCGCGTTCCCCGATGCCCCGCGACCGCAGGTAGAACAGCGCACCGGCATCGAGCTGCCCGATTGTCGAGCCGTGACGGCACTTCACGTCGTCCGCGAAGATCTCGAGAGCCGGCGTCGAGTTGACGAGCGCCTCTTTGGAGAGGAGGAGATTCTTGTTGGTCTGCATCGCGTCGGTCTTCTGCGCATCGGGGCGGACGATGATCTTTCCGTGGAACACGCCGCGCGACTTCCCGTCCATGATGCCCTTGTAGAGCTCGCGGCTCGTTCCGTGCGGCTTCGCGTGGTCGATCAGCGTGTGGTTGTCGAGGTGCTGGTTCCCCGACCCGACGAAGAGCCCGTTCAGGGTGCAGTCGGCGCCCTCCGCCGCCAGACGGACGTTCAGGTCGTTGCGGACGAGCGCGCCGCCGAAGGTCATCGAGTGCGACGTGAGCCGGCTGTCGCGATCCTGGAGCACTTCCATGGTGGCGACGTGGTACGCGGAGGTGCTTTCGCGCTCGAGCTTGTAGTGATCGAGGATCGCTCCGTCGCCCAGGGCAACCTCGGTGACCGCGTTGGTGAAGTAGAGCTCGCCGGCGGTTCCGATGTACGTCTCGACGACCGACGCCTGGCTCCCGGGCTCGGAGACGATCAGGTTCCGGATGTGCGACATGGTCGGACCGAACACCGGCTCCGAGAGAAACACGAGGTGGATCGGTTCCGGGACGGCAGCGCCCTTCGGGATTCGGACGAAGGCGCCGTCCTCCAGGAACGCCGCGTTTGCCGCGGCGAACGCGTTGCCGTCGCGGGCGATCTTCGCGAGATGCGGCCGGGCGAGCTCCGGCTCCGTCGCCAGCAGCTGCCGGAGGCTCCCGACCTGGACTCCGTCGCGCGGCGTCGAGGAAAGGTCGGGCGCGTGACGCCCGTTGACGAAGACGAGCTGCGTGCCCTCGCGCGGCTCTTCGACGCGGCGCGGCCCCGGCTCCGGCGCGGAGACGAAGGCCGTCTTCAGGATCGGTGCGACGTTCGTGTACTTCCACTCTTCCTGGCGCATGGTCGGGAAGCCGATCTCGGTGAGACGCTCCATCGCGTCGCGGCGGATCTCGAATAACCACTCCGGATCGCGGGGCGAACGCCGCTCCCGGAACGCGTCGGCGAGCGAGCGCTCGAGAGCCGACTTGACAGTTTCTTCGACGACGGCTTCCATCAGCGGGCCGGGACGGCCGGCAGCGGCGGCTCCTTCTCGAGCCACGCGTAGCCCTTCTCCTCGAGCTCCAGGGCGAGCTCCTTGCCTCCCTCGCGCACGATGCGGCCCTCGACCAGGACGTGGAGGAAGTCGGGGATGATGTAGTTCAGGAGCCGCTGGTAGTGCGTGACGACGATCATCGCGCGGTCCGGCGAGCGCAGAGAGTTGACGCCGGACGCGACGATCCGCAGCGCGTCGATGTCGAGGCCCGAGTCGGTCTCGTCGAGCACCGCGAGCGTGGGGTCGAGGATCGCCATCTGGAAGATCTCGTTTCTCTTCTTCTCGCCGCCGGAGAAACCCTCGTTCACGGGGCGTTTGACGAGCTCCTCGTCGATCTCCACGAGCTTCGCCTTCTCCTTGACGAGCGAGAGGAAGTCGAACGCGTCGAGCTCGGAGAGCCCGCGGTGTTTCCGGATCGCGTTCAGAGCGTTCTTGAGGAAGTACACGTTGGATACACCCGGGATCTCGACCGGGTACTGGAACGCGAGGAATATCCCCTCGCGCGCTCGGATCTCGGGCGCCATCGCCAGCAGATCCCGTCCCTTGTAGAGCACGCGCCCCTGCGTGACCTCGTAGCCGGGACGTCCGGCGAGCACGTGCGCGAGCGTGCTCTTGCCCGAGCCGTTGGGGCCCATGATCGCGTGGACCTCTCCCGAGTCCACGGTCAGGTCGACGCCGCGGAGGATCTCGTTGCCCGCGACGTTCGCGTGGAGATTCTCGATCTCGAGGAGCGCCATCAGCCCACCGACCCTTCGAGGGACACGCCCAGGAGCTTCTGCGCCTCGACCGCGAACTCCATCGGGAGCTCCTTGAAGACGACCTTGCAGAAGCCGGAGACGATCATGTTGGTCGCCTCCTCCGGAGAGATCCCGCGCTGCTGGAAGTAGAAGATCTGGTCCTCGCCGATCTTCGACGTGGATGCCTCGTGCTCCATCTGGGCCGTCGAGTTCAGCACCTCGATCACCGGGAACGTGTGCGCCCCGCACTTGTCCCCGATCAGCAGCGAGTCGCACTGCGAATAGTTGCGGGCGTTCTCGGCCTTCCCGAGGATCTTGACGAGCCCGCGGTAGGTGTTCTGCCCGTGCCCGGCCGAGATGCCCTTCGAGACGATCGTCGACTTCGTGTTCTTCCCGATGTGGATCATCTTGGTGCCCGTGTCGGCCTGCTGGAAGTTGTTCGTGACCGCGACCGAGTAGAACTCGCCGACCGAGTCGTCGCCCTGCAGGATGCAGCCCGGGTATTTCCAGGTGATCGCGGAGCCCGTCTCGACCTGCGTCCAGGAGATTTTCGAGCGGCGCCCCAGGCACTTCCCGCGCTTCGTGACGAAGTTGTAGATGCCGCCGCGTCCCTGCTCGTCGCCCGGATACCAGTTCTGAACCGTCGAGTACTTGATCTCGGCGTTGTCGAGTGCGACGAGCTCGACGACCGCCGCGTGGAGCTGGTTTTCATCGCGCATCGGAGCGGTACAGCCCTCGAGATAGCTCACGTACGCGCCTTCGTCCGCGATGATGAGCGTGCGCTCGAACTGGCCGGTCTTCGCGGCGTTGATGCGGAAGTACGTCGACAGCTCCATCGGGCAGCGGACCCCCTTCGGCACGTAGACGAAGGAGCCGTCGGTGAAGACCGCCGAGTTCAGCGTCGCGAAGAAGTTGTCGGTGTAGGGGACGACCGATCCCAGGTACTTCTTCACGAGCTCCGGGTGTTCCCGCACCGCGTCCGAGAACGAGCTGAAGATGACCCCGGCCTCCGCGAGCTTCTCCTTGAAGGTCGTCGCGACCGACACGCTGTCGAAGACGGCGTCGACCGCGACGCCCGCGAGCTTCTCGCGCTCGCGCAGCGGGATCCCGAGCTTCTCGTACGTCTCGAGGAGCTTCGGGTCGACCTCGTCGAGGCTCTTCGGCGCGTTCGCGTTCGACCGCGGCGCCGAGTAATAGATGATCGACTGGTAGTCGATCGGCGGGTAGTGGACGTTCTGCCAGGTCGGCTCCCGCATCGTCAGCCAGTGCCGGTACGCCTTCAGGCGCCACTCGAGGAGCCACTCCGGCTCGCCCTTCTTGGTCGAGATCAGCCGGATGACGTCCTCGGAGAGACCCGGGGCAACGGCATCGGAGTCGATGTCGGTGACGAAGCCCGCCTTGTATTCGCGTTCGACGAGGGATCTCGGATCGGTGCTCACGCTCGCAGCTTACGCAATCTGTACTTAAAAGTCCAATTAGGTTATGCCAAACTAAGTCGCGTTGTATCAGTGTGTTACCGAGCTCGGGCGTAAACTCCGACACATGGGAGCTTCCGGTCCGCCGCGCGTCCAGAACCCTCCCGACTCGAGGCCGCTCGTCGTCTTCGACGGCGACTGCGGTTTCTGCCGCTTCTGGATCGAGCGGTGGAAGAGCGTCTCGGGCGGCCACCTGGACTATGCGCCGTACCAGGAGGTTGCGACGCGCTTTCCGGAGATCGACGTGGACGAGTTCCGCCGTGCGGTCCAGCTCGTCCTTCCGAGCGGAGAAGTCTTTGCCGCGGCACACGCGGTCGTCCGCGCGCTCGCGGAGATCCCGGGAAAGGGACACTGGCTCACGCTCTATCGGGTCCCGGGGGTGCGGCCGCTCGTCGAACTCGCCTACCGTCTCACGGCCGCGAACCGCGGCCTCGCTTCGCGCTTCACGCGGGTCCTCTGGGGCGGTGTGGCCGCGAAACCCACCTACCGCCGCGCGAGCGCTGTCTTCCTTCGACTCCTCGCATTGAGCTACCTCGCGGCGTTCGTGTCCCTGTGGGTCCAGGTCGACGGGCTCATCGGGCCGCGCGGGATCCTCCCCGCGGACCGCTTCCTGGAATGGGTGCGGGGCCAGACGGGGGTCGGGCGCTACTGGCTGGTTCCGACGCTCGCGTGGCTCTCGCCCGGGACCGGCATGCTGCACGTCCTCTGCGGCGCGGGCGCGGCCTCTTCGATCGCCGTGCTCCTCGGAATCGCCCCGACTCTCGGGCTCTTTCTCGCGTGGGTCTTCTACCTGTCGCTGTCCTCGGTCGGGCAGATCTTCCTCGGCTACCAGTGGGATGCGCTGCTGCTCGAAACGGGGCTGCTCGCGATCTTCCTGTCGCCGCCGGCGTGGCGGCTCAAGTTTTCCTCACTCTGCCTGCCGTCCGAGACGACGCGCCGGCTCCTGCTCTGGCTGCTCTTCCGGCTGATGTTCTCGTCCGGCGTCGTGAAGCTCGGGAGCGGCGATCCGGCCTGGCGATCGCTTACCGCGCTGCGCTATCACTACGAGACGCAGCCCCTCCCGACGTGGCTCGCCTGGTTCTTCCACCAGCA
>DATIBN010000068.1:0-2678 GCA_035457525.1 Thermoanaerobaculia bacterium
ATCGGCGACGGGGCCGGCCCCACCCTCCGTGCCGTCGGTCGAGGCAGGACCGGCATCGCCAAGCGTGACCCCCTCACCCCGTTCGCGCAACTCGTTTCGGATCTGAGGTTTCGACTGCGCAGCGGGGGGGTACGGAAGGCCGTGGCAGGCGAGCGCCCATATCCCTCCTGTGGCAGCGCCCCCGGCCACGATGGCCCCCGAGCGGGATCCCCGTGCCGCCCCCCGCCGGAATCCCGCTCGGCGAGGCCTCTTCTCCAGCGGTTCCCGTTTGCGCCAGTCGACCCGATCTCGCAAGATACGAGCGGAGCGCGGGCCGGCGCACCACCGAACTCGGTTTCGACAGGCTCCCCCCGGCTTGCCGTGACCCGGTGCGCGCCCGCGCTTCCGACCGGCCCGTCGAGGCGTCGCTGTCGCGCGCCGCGGCGGCCGGCCTCTCGGCCGGTCGCCGTTGACGCCGACTAGTACCCGGTGGACGAGCCGCCGCCTCCGAAGGCGACGAGCAGCACCACGGCGATCACGACGACGACCGCGACCGCTGCAGCGATCACGATGCGACGCGCGTTCCCGGGGCCGGCTCCGTGCGGGCTCGTCCGTTCCTCGATCGATGGCATGTGCTGCCTCCTTTGTTGCTCCGCTACCTGGAGATACGAGCCGGATGCACGTGCGGATGCGCACGGAATGCAACGCGACCGGGATCCCTCGACGGAGGGTCTTGCCGCAGGGCGGTCGCGCCGACCGCCCCACTAGCACCCCACACCACGACTGCGGAGGAACACCATGGGCATGCGGCACCCCGCCCGGCTCTCAGCGACACTGGCATACGGCCTGCCCGAGGACATCCTCGCGAGCGCCGACTCGAGCAACAGCGACTCGCGCGGGATCGGCGGCGTGCTCGCGCTCCTCGTCCTCGTCGTCGGCCTCGCGGCCGCGACCGTCTGGTTCGTCGCGCTTCCGGCGCTCGACAGGACGCCGGTGGAGCGGACGTGCGAGGTCGTCATCCTCAAGTCGGGCGCTCCCGATTGCGTCTCCGACGTGCCGCGCGCGTCTCAGAAGGCACCGCAGAAGGCGTCCCGCGCCGCGAAGCGCTGATCAGCTCGTCGGCTCGCCCGGCTCGACCGCGTCGCTGCTCGACGCCGATCGCCGCAGATGGTGCGGAGCGAATGGAACTCGGGAAGGCTCCCCTGTAGGGTCGCGCGGCACGTCCGTTCGCGGGGTCGAGAGAGAGGGGCGGGATGAACGACGACCAGAGGCATGCCCGGATCTTCGGCGTCCTGTTCATCATCACGTTCATCACGTCGATCGCTGCGCTCGCGCTCTTCCAGCCGGTCCTCGACGATCCAGCCGGGTACATCGCGGGTGACGGGAAGGACAACCAGATCTACCTGGGCGCCTTCCTGGAGCTCCTGCTCATCATCTCGAACGTCGGAACGGCCGTCGTCCTCTACCCGATCGCAAGGCGTCAGAACGAGGCGCTCGCCATCGGCTACGTCGCGGCTCGGATCATCGAATGCGTGTTCATCGCGGCCGGGATCGTCTTCGTCCTCGGCGTCGTCGGCCTGCGGCACGACCTTCCGGGCGGCGACGAGGCTGCGTTCACGCTGGCTGCGCTGAAGGATTGGACGTTCCTGCTCGGTCCCGGGCTCATCGTCCCGTGGGGGAACGGGCTGATCCTCGGCTACCTGATGTACAGGTCGGGGCTCGTCCCGCGCCGCATGGCCTGGTTCGGGCTGATCGGCGGTCCGCTTCTCCTGTTCGGGAACTTCGGCGTCCTCTTCGACTGGTGGGATCAAACCGGCGCGGTGAACCTCCTGGTCGTCCCGGAGTTCATCTGGGAGGCGTTCCTCGGCATCTACTGCGCCATCTGGGGGTTCAGGCGCGACGCTCCGATCCTCGCGCCCGCGGCACGCGCCTGACGACTCGGGTCGTCCGGTCGAGCCCGAGCCGGAGATCCGCCGACGGTTCGCCTTCCCGGGCGGCGTTTCGCACGGCATACTGCGACGAAGGATCACCCTTGGGGAGGGGCAGCATGTCGGTGGGGGAGAAAGAGCTCGGCGCGAGCGCGCTCGACGAACGCGTGAACGGTGGCGGTGATCAGGAGCCACGCGTGGACCCGGACGGGCAGCGGAGCGAGGAGACCGACGCGCGCAGCGTCGGAACGAGGGGCCGCGCATATCGGCTCGCGATCCTCGCCCTCTCCGGTGCGATGCTGGCGTTCACGGTGGCATGGACGGCGCTGCTCGTCTACGCGGCCGCGTGGATCGTCGGCGCGATTTCGTAGGCGGCGACCGAACGTCCAGGGGCGGAACGACGATCGGACGGCACGGACTAGACGGCGGGGGAGCGCAGCGCGCATCGCGCTCGGCCGATGATCGGAACATGGTGCTCGTCTGGAAGCGGTTGCGCTGGCGGCTGTCGCCGGCCGCGCGCCGAGCGCGGAGAACACATGCTCAGCGCGTGGCGGCGTTGACCGCCACGAAGCGCACCGCCTGAAGCTCCGCGTCCACGCGAAATTCCTTCCTGCGTCGGCGGTGCCCTGGCGACATCGTCTTCGCGGGGCGGATGTTCGCCGGCGTCGGAGTGCGCTACGCTTGGGCGCCGGAGAAACAGCCCATTCCTTCCGCTTCTGCACTCACCTCGAGTCGCGTCAGGTCTGAGCGGAGAGGAGTCGTGGCGATGAT
>DATIBN010000069.1:0-5597 GCA_035457525.1 Thermoanaerobaculia bacterium
CGCGTCCAGGCAGCGATCGAGTCGGAGATCGAGAAGCGAACGTCGAAGGTCCGCGGACCGCTCGCGCGCAAGGTCGAGGCGCTCGATCGAAAGATCGAGGCGGAGACGCGGGAGCTCGAGCGGGACCGCGCGGAGTCGACGCGCTCCAAGACGTACAGCGCGATCGACGTCGGCGCGAGCATCCTGACGACCGTCCTCGGCGGGAGACGGAGCTCGATCGGATCGGCGGGTCGGGCGGGAGCCCGCGCCTACGGGCGAATCCAACGCTCGGCCGAGAACATAAAGGAGTCGGAGAAGAAGATCGCGGACTGGACCACGGAGCGTGACTCTTATGCGGCCGAGCTTGAACGCTCGACCGCGACCGAAAGAGAGCGCGTGGTGGCGGAGGCGGCGCGGCGGGAACGGATCCGGGTTCCGGTCAATCGCGCCGACGTCCGGCCGCTGGAATGGTACGTGCTGTGGTCGTAGACGGGCGGCCGGGAAGTGATTTCCCTCACGACTGATGTCGGCGATCTACGACCAAGGAATAGGCGAAAACCCGGGACGTTAATCTTCGCGGGGGTGTGCTAAATTGGAGTCCAAAGGGTCAGGAGAGTTCGTTGACGCGTCCGCGAAAGCGCGCCTAGAATTCTCTCGCCCTTCCCGGAGGCGGAATGTCGAAGAAAGGCGGTAACGGCGACGTCCTGCGGTGCTCCTTCTGCAACAAGAGCCAGAGGGACGTCAAAAAGCTGATCGCCGGTCCCACGGTCTACATCTGCGACGAGTGCGTCGACATCTGCCTCGACATCATCGCCGAGGACCGCGTCCTCGAGACGCAGGCCCCCGAAACCAAGCTCCCCAAGCCGAAAGAAATCAAAGAGTTCCTGGACAGCTACGTGATCGG
Organism: Thermoanaerobaculia bacterium; assembly: GCA_035457525.1. Lineage (GTDB taxonomy): Bacteria > Acidobacteriota > Thermoanaerobaculia > UBA5066 > Gp7-AA6 > Gp7-AA6. Next base: position 884 of record DATIBN010000069.1, read on the forward strand.
CCAGGAGCAGGCGAAGAAGAAGCTCGCCGTCGCCGTCTACAACCACTACAAGCGGATCGACTACCTGGAGAAGAACCGCAAGCTCGACGTCGAGCTCCAGAAGTCGAACATCCTGCTCATCGGTCCGACCGGGACCGGCAAGACCCTGCTCGCTCAGACGCTCGCCAAGCTCCTCTCCGTACCGTTCACGATCGTGGACGCGACCACCCTGACCGAGGCCGGCTACGTCGGCGAGGACGTCGAAAACATCATCTTGAAGCTCTATCAGGCGGCCGGCAACGACAAGGACAAGACCGAGCGCGGGATCGTCTACATCGACGAGGTGGACAAGATCGCCCGCAAGGGAGAGAACCCGTCCATCACCCGGGACGTCTCGGGCGAGGGGGTCCAGCAGGCGCTGCTCAAGATCCTCGAGGGAACGGTGGCGAACGTGCCGCCCCAGGGGGGCCGCAAACACCCGCACCAGGAGTTCATCCAGATCGACACGACCAACATCCTCTTCCTCTGCGGGGGCGCCTTCGTCGGGCTGGAGGACATCATCAGCCGGCGGATGACCGAGAAGACGATGGGATTCGGGGCCAAGATCACGACCAAGAAGGAGAAGCGCTCGAGCGTTCTCCTCGAGAAGGTGCATCCCGAGGACCTGATCAAGTATGGGATGATCCCGGAGTTCGTCGGCCGGCTGCCCGTGGTCGCCACCCTGACCGAGCTCGATCAGGGCGCTCTCGTCGAGATCCTGCGGGAGCCCAAGAACTCGCTCGTCAAGCAGTACCAGACCATGCTGGAATTCGAAAACGTCCAGCTCCGTTTTACCGATGACGCCATCGAAGCCATCGCCGAAGAGGCTCTGGCCCGCAACGTCGGGGCACGAGGTTTGAAGATAATCATCGAGGACCTGATGCTCGACGTGATGTACCAGATTCCCTCCGACGAGGACATCGAGGAATGCGTCATCACCAAAGACGTGGTCAAGCACCACACCAACCCGATCACGATTCTCCGCAAGGCGGGGTAGACCTCTTCCTCTCCGCCTGTCCGCGCCCCGCGCGGTCCTCCGCCTCCGGGGCCAGGAAGGACCAGTAAATCCATGAAGCCAACCGACAGCACCACCCGGTCGGGGGAGACCCTGCCGCTCGTCCCGCTTCGGGACATGGTGGTCTTCCCGCACATGATGGCGCCCTTCGTCGTGGGACGGGATTCGTCCATCCGCGCGCTCGAAGCCGCCCTGGCGACTCCGGGCAAGCGCCTGTTCCTCTCGGCCCAGAAGGACCCCCAGTTGGACGAGCCTCGCCCCGAGGACATCCACGGCATGGGGGTCGTCGCCACCGTCGCGCAGTCGCTGAAGCTCCCCAACGGCCACATCAAGGTGATGGTCGAGGGTGCCCGGCGCGGGCGCATCGTCAGCTTCGACGAACGGGCGGGCTACCTCGCGGTCGCCGTCGAACCGGTCGCGTCGCGACCCGTGGACGTCGAGGAGCTCAAGGAGTACATGGGGAAGGTCCTCGGTCTCTTCGAGCAGTACGCGAAGCTCTCGCACCACCTGGCGTTCGAGGGCCTTGCGGCGTCGCTCAAGATCGACGACCCGGACCGCTTCGCCGACACCCTGGCGGCGCACATCGCCGTCTCCACGCCCGAAAAGCAGGCGCTCCTCGAGGCGGTTTCGCCCCACGAGCGCCTCCAGAAGCTCCAGGACCTGCTCGAGGTCGAGATCGAGAAGGTCAACATCGACCGGCGCATCAACAACAAAGTCAAGAAGCAGATGGAGAAGGCCCAGAAGGAGTACTACCTCAACGAGAAGATCAAGGCCATCCATCAGGAGCTCGGACGCAAGGACGACCGCACCGACGAGGTCGACGACCTGAAAAAGAAGCTCGCGACGTCCGGGATGCCGAAGGAGGTCCGCGAGAAGGCGGAACAGGAGCTGCGCCGGCTGGAGGCAATGCCGCCGGTGTCGGCCGAGGCGACCGTCTCACGGAACTACATCGAGTGGCTGGTCGGCGTGCCCTGGAAGAAGGCGTCGCGCGAGTCGAAAGACCTGTCCCGCGCCGAGAAGATCCTGAACGAGGACCACTACGGGCTCGAGAAGGTGAAGGAGCGCATCCTCGAGTTCCTCGCGGTGCGCCAGCTGGTCCAGAAGACGCGGGGCTCGATCATCTGTTTCGTCGGTCCGCCCGGCGTCGGCAAGACGTCGCTCGCGAAGTCGATCGCCCGCGCGCTGAACCGGAAGTTCGTAAGGCTGTCGCTCGGCGGCGTGCGCGACGAGGCCGAGATTCGCGGCCACCGGCGCACGTACATCGGCGCGTTCCCCGGACAGATCATCCAGATGATGAAGAAGGCGGGGACCGTCAACCCGGTCTTCCTGCTCGACGAGGTCGACAAGACCTCTTCGGACTTCCGGGGCGATCCGGCGTCGGCGCTGCTCGAGGTCCTCGATCCCGAGCAGAACCACACCTTCGTGGACCACTACCTCGACGTCGAGTACGACCTGTCGAAGGTCATGTTCATCGCGACGGCGAACGTCGCCGACCCGATCCCGCCGGCGTTGAAGGATCGGATGGAGCTCATCCCGCTCTCCGGCTACACGCCGAACGAGAAGCTCGCGATCGCCCAGAAGTACCTCGTGCCCAAGCAGCGCGAGGCGAACGGCCTGAAAGCCGACCAGATCGAAGTCTCCGACGAGGCGATCCTGGCGCTCATCTCGAACTACACCCGTGAGGCGGGCGTCCGCAATCTCGAGCGCGAGATCGCGAACGTCTGCCGCAAGGTCGCCCGCAAGATCGTGCAGAAGAAGGTCGAGACCCCGCTCCTGGTGACGGAGGAGAACATCAAGGACTTCCTCGGCAAGTACAAGTTCCGGAGCCGCCGCAAGGGCGAGGTCTCCGAGATCGGCATCGCGACCGGGCTCGCGTGGACCGAGGCGGGCGGCGAGATCCTGACGACCGAGACGAGCCTCTTGAAGGGCAAGGGGAACCTGATCCTGACGGGGTCGCTCGGCGACGTCATGCAGGAGTCGGCGCGTGCGGCGGTGTCGTACGTGCGCAGCCGGGCCGAGATGTTCGACGCGGACCCGAACTTCCACGAGAAGTACGACATCCACATCCACGTCCCCGAGGGCGCCATTCCGAAGGACGGCCCCTCCGCCGGGATCACGATGGCGGCGTCGCTCTTCTCCGCGGTCACGAAGATCCCGGTGCTGAAAGACGTCGCGATGACCGGAGAGATCACGCTCCGCGGTAAGGTGCTCCCCGTCGGCGGAATCAAGGATAAGGTCCTCGCCGCCTACCGCGCCGGGATCCTGACGATCATCCTGTCGACCGAGAACGAAAAGGATCTGGACGACCTGCCGGAAGAGGTCCGCTCCAAGATGGAGTTTCACCTCGTGACCAACATGGACGAGGTGATCAAGGTCGCCATGGAAGGAGTCCCGCCCACGGCCGCAACCCTCGAGCCCGAGGTCCGCCCGGCAGAAGGGGGAGCTCTGGCGCATTGATGGGGTCGTGAGACCCGGGACGCGACTCGAAAGACTTGCAAAATAGGCCGGCCGGCGGGAGGATGCGGTCAAGCTTCCCCGCCGTGACCGAACGGCGGATCGTTCCGCTTCCAACACCGTCTCACAGCGAATCCGAGGAGAAGCCCATGGCCAGAAAGAGAACCAACAACGGCGGGGACGTCGAGACGCTCGAACCCCCGACCGAAGGACTGCCGGACACGACCGGCGAAGAAGTCGCGGTCGAGCCGGGCGACACGCTCGACATCCGCGCGCTGCACGAGATCAAGATCCCGCAGCTCCTGAAGATCGCGAAGGACCTGGAGGTCGAGAACGCGACCGGGATGCGCAAGCAGGACCTGATCTTCAAGATCCTGCAGGCCCAGACCGAAAAGAAGGGGCTCATCTTCTCGGAGGGCGTGCTCGAGTGCCTGCCCGACGGGTTCGGGTTCCTCCGGGCGCCCGAGTACAACTACCTGCCGGGCCCCGACGACATCTACGTCTCGCCGTCGCAAATCCGGAAGTTCGACCTGCGCACCGGAGACACGGTCTCCGGGCAGATCCGTCCACCGAAGGAGGGGGAGCGCTACTTCGCCCTCATCAAGGTCGAGGCGGTCAACTTCGAGCACCCCGATGTCGCGCGGGAGAAGATCTTCTTCGACAATCTCACGCCCCTGTACCCGCAGGACCGCATCAAGCTCGAGGTCCCGGGGAACATGTCGGCGCGCGTCCTCGACCTCGTCGCCCCGGTGGGCAAGGGACAGCGGGGTCTCATCGTCGCGGCGCCGCGCACCGGCAAGACCATGATCCTCCAGGCGATCGCGAACTCCGTGTCGACGAACCACCCGGAGGTCACGCTCATCGTCCTGCTCATCGACGAGCGCCCGGAAGAGGTGACCGACATGCAGCGCTCGGTCAAGGGCGAAGTCATCTCCTCGACCTTCGACGAGCCCGCCGCCCGTCACGTCCAGGTCGCGGAGATGGTGATCGAGAAGGCGAAGCGCCTCGTCGAGCACAAGAGGGACGTCGTGATCCTCCTCGACTCGATCACGCGCCTCGCGCGCGCCTACAACGCCATCGTCCCGCCGTCCGGGAAGGTCCTGTCGGGCGGCGTCGACTCGAACGCCCTCCAGAGACCGAAGAGATTCTTTGGCGCGGCGCGCAACGTCGAGGAGGGCGGCTCGCTCACGATCATCGCGACCGCGCTCATCGACACCGGCTCGCGCA
>DATIBN010000070.1:0-12250 GCA_035457525.1 Thermoanaerobaculia bacterium
CTCCGGAGATCTCGCTGCCCGCGATCGAGGAGATGCAGCGCCGCTACGGCGAGAATCTCTTCACGAAGTACGGGTTTCTCGACTCCTTCAACCCGACGCTGCGCTTTGAAATGGTCAAGCTTCAGCACGGCCGGATCGTGCCGGGAATCGGCTGGTTCGACGGCGACTATCTCGGGATCGACCAGGGGCCGATCGTGGCGATGATCGAGAACTACCGGACCGGGCTCGTCTGGAAGACGATGCGCCGAAACCCGCACGTCGTCCGGGGGCTCGTACGCGCGGGGTTCATGGGCGGATGGCTCGACTCGGCGCGCAACTAGCCGCGGCGACCGCCCTGCTGCTGGCGGTCGCGTGCGCGGACGCCCGGGAAGACCGCGTGACCGTCCGGCTCTGGGGGCTCGGCCGCGAAGGCGAGGTCGTCCGGGACCTCGTCCCCGAGTTCGAACGCCGCAATCCCGGCGTCCATCTCGTCGTCCAGCAGATCCCGTGGACGTCGGCGCACGAGAAGCTCCTGACCGCGTTCGTGGGGCGCGCGACGCCGGACCTCGCCCAGCTCGGCAACACGTGGATCCCGGAGTTCGCCGGGATCGGCGCGCTCGAGCCGCTCGACGAGATCCTCTCCCGGTCCGCGTCCGTGTCCTCGCGCGGCTTCTTTCCGGGAGTGTGGGAGACGAGCCTTTACGACGGCACGGTCTACGGCGTCCCCTGGTACGTCGACACCCGCGTGCTCTTCTACCGTCCGGATCTCCTCGCCCGCGCCGGGTTTTCCGAAGCGCCCCGGACGTGGAGCGGGTGGCTCGACGCGATGCGCAAGGTCAAGCGTCTCCAGCCTTCGTTCGGGCACCCGATCCTGCTCCCCACCAACGAATGGGAGCAGCCCGCGATCCTGGGTCTCCAGAGGGGCTCGCCGCTGCTCGCCGAGAACGGCACCCGCGGCGCGTTCTCCGGCCCGGAGTTCCGGGCCGCCGCCGAGTTCTACGTCGGAGTCTTCCGGGAAGGACTCGCGCCGATCGTCAGCTACTCGCAGCTCGGGAACGCCTACCAGGAGTTCGCGCGCGGCAACATCGCCATGTGGATGACGGGTCCCTGGAATCTCGGGGAGTTCCGGCGCCGCCTCTCCGCCGCGGAGCAGCCGCTGTGGATGACCGCGCCGCTTCCGGCGCCGGACGGGTCTCCCTGGCCGGGAGTCTCGTTCTCGGGCGGATCGAGCCTCGCCGTCTTCCGCGGCTCGAAGCACAAGGCGGAAGCGTGGAAGGTGATCGAGTTCCTGTCGGAGCCGGCGGTCCAGGCGCGCTTCTACGCTCTCACCGGCGACCTTCCCGCGTCCCGCGCGGCCTGGGACGACCCGTCTCTCGCGGGCGACCCCAAAGCGCGCGCCTTCCGGACGCAGGTCGAGAGCGTGGCGGCGATGCCGCGGGTCCCGGAGTGGGAGCAGATCGCGCAGCACATGGCCGAGCGCCTCGAGCCGGCGATCCGGGGGCGCGAGAGCCTGCCCGAGACGCTCGCCGCGATCGACCGGGACGTCGATCGGATGCTCGAGAAGCGGCGCTGGATGCTCGCGCGCCGTCCGGGGGAGAAGAGTGGCCGCTGACCGGGCGCCCATTCCGAGCGAGGTCCGAGCCGCCGCGATCTTCCTGGCGCCCGGGCTCCTCGTCATCGGCCTCTTCTTCCTCCTGCCGATCGGCGCCTCGGTCCTCCTGTCGCTCACCGACTTCGACATCTATGCGCTCGGAGACTCCGGCAACGTGCGGCTCGTCGGGCTCCGCAACTTCGCGCGGCTGGTCCAGGACCCGCTCTTCTGGATCTCGATGCGCAACACGTTCTACTTCGTCTTCGTGGGCGGCCCGCTGACCCTCGGCGTGGCGCTCGGCGCCGCTCTTCTCCTCACGTCGAAGCTCGCCCGGTGGAAGGGTCTGTTCCGGACGATCTTCTTCGCCCCCTACGTCACGACTCTCGTCGCGGTCGCCATCGTGTTCCGTTACCTCTACCACCCGCGCTTCGGGGGCTTGAACCGAGTGCTCGACTTCGTCGGCATCACTCCGATCGACTGGCTGGGGGACCCGCGGTGGGCGATGCCGGCGATCATCCTCCTCGCGGTCTGGAAGAACTTCGGCTACGCGATGATCCTCTTCATCGCCGGGCTGCAGGCGATTCCGGAGTCGCTCTACGAGGCGGCGCGGCTGGACGGCGCCGGCAGCCTGCAGGTCTTCCGCAAGATCACGCTTCCCATGCTCGCGCCCACGCTGCTCTTCCTCGGGATCATGACGACGATCGGCTACTTCCAGTTCTTCGCCGAGCCGTACGTCATGACGGGCGGCGGGGGCCCGCTGAACGCGACCCTCTCGACCGGACTGCTCATGTACAAGCAGGGCTTCCGCTGGTGGAACATGGGTTACGCGGCGACCATCGCCGTGGTGCTCGGCCTGGTCATCTTCGCGTTCAGCGCCCTTCAGTTCCGGATCGAAAGGAAGCGGAGCGCGTGAGGCGGCCGGCGGCGACGGCCCTCCTCCACCTGGTGCTGCTCGTCGGCGCGGCCGCCGCGCTCGCGCCGCTCGTGTGGATGGTGTCGGCCTCGCTCATGCCCACGGGGGAGGCGAACTCGTTCCCCCCGAGGTTCCTCCCGTCGCGCGCGACGCTTCTGCACTACCGCGAGCTCTTCACGCGACTCAACCTCGGGCGCGCCTTCGCGAGCAGTCTGATCGTGGCGACGGCGACGACTCTCGTTTCGCTCCTCTTCAACTCGATGGCCGGCTATGCCTTCGCGAAGCTCCGCTTTCCGGGGCGCGACCGGCTCTTCGGCGCTCTGCTCGGCGCGATGGTCATTCCGGCGCCCATCGCCATGCTGCCGCTCTTCCTGCTGCTGCGGTCCCTCGGCCTCGTCAACAGCTACGCCGGCGTCGTCCTGCCCGCGGGCGCCACGATCCTCGGAGTGTTTCTCATCCGCCAGTTCGCGCGTGGCATCCCGGACGACTTCATCGACGCGGCCCGCCTCGAGGGAGCGGGCGAGCTCGAGATCTACCGCAGGATCGTCCTTCCGCTTCTACGACCCGTGCTGACCACGCTCGGCGTGGTGACGTTCCTGGCGACGTGGAACGACTTCATCTGGCCGTTGATCGTGCTGACCGACGAGCGCCGCTACACGCTGCCGGTCGCGCTCGCGAGCCTCGTCGGCGAGCACGTCCTGGACACGGAGCTGATGATGGCCGGCTCGGTCCTGACCGTGATGCCGGTCCTTCTCCTCTTCCTCGGCCTACAGAAGCAGTACATCGAGGGCATCACGCTCGGAGGCGTCAAGGAGTGAAGCGCCTCGCGCCCGCCTTTTTCGCGGCCGCGCTTCTTCTCGCCGCATCCCCGACCGATTCCGCGAGGCGGGTCCTCGACGGCTTCGACGACCCGGCGGGCTGGACCGCCGCGCCTTCCGACGGCGTCCGGCTCTCGCTCCACTCCGACGCCGGCGCGACCGGGAAGTCCCTCCGAATGGACTTCGACTTCGGCGGCCGCGCGGGCTGGGCCGCCGTGCGCAAAGCGTTCCCGATCCGGCTGCCGGAAAACTGGGCGATCGACCTCCGGCTCCGGGGCGAGACCCCGCCGCAGACGCTGGAGTTCAAGCTGCTCGACCGCTCCGGGAAGAACGTCTGGTGGTCGGTCCGTCGCCCGTACGGATTTCCGAGGCAGTGGACGGCGCTCCGGATCCGGAAGCGACAGGTCTCGTTCGCGTGGGGGCCCGCCGGAGGGGGAGAGCTCCGCGACGTCGGTTTCCTCGAGATCACGGTCACCGCGGCGACCGGCGGGAAGGGAACGGTGTGGCTCGACGAGCTCGCACTCGAGGAGGTGCCGCCCCCGACCGAAAAGCCGCCCGTCCCGGTCGCGAGCGCGTCGTCGGCGGAGGGTGAAGCCGAGCCGGAGCGTGCGGTCGATGGCGATCGGAAGACCGCGTGGCGTGCTCCGCAAGCAAGTCACGGGCAGCACCTGACCCTCGACCTCGGCCGCCGGCGGGAGTTGGGCGGCCTCGTGCTCGATTGGGACTCCGTCGACTTTCCGAGCCGCTACACCGTCCAGGTCTCGAACGACGGAAAGGACTGGGTCGTCCGCAAGGAGGTCACGAGCGGGCGGGGAGGACGGGCGTACCTCTACCTGCCCGACTCGGAACCTCGCTTCGTTCGGCTGGTGCTCGTGGAGAGCGCGCGCGGCCGCGGATACGCGCTCCACGAGGCGGGCGTCCTGCCGCCGGAGTTCAGCGAGACGCCGACCGCGTTCCTGCAGAACGTGGCCCGCGACGCTCCGAGCGGAACGTGGCCCCGCTCGTTCGCCGGCGAGCAACTTTACTGGGCTCTTGTCGGAGTGGACGCGGGCCGCGACGAGGGGCTCCTCTCGGAAGACGGCGCCCTCGAGGTCGGGCGAGGACGGTTCTCGCTCGAGCCGTTCCTCTGGACGGGCGGGAAGCTCCTCGGGTGGAGGGAGGCGGAGACGTCGCATTCTCTGGCGCGCGGCGACCTGCCGATTCCCTCCGTCACGCGCCGTCACGCCGGGGGCCTCGCGCTCCAGGTCACGGCGCTCGCGGACGGTCCGCCCGAGGGCTCGACGTTGCGGGTGCGTTACCGGGTCGAGAACGCGAGTGCTACGGCGTTTTCCGGAAAGCTCTTTCTCGCCGCGCGGCCTCTCCAGGTGAATCCTCCCTGGCAATTCCTGAACGTCGCGGGCGGTTTCTCGCCCCTCCGAAACGTCGCGGCTGCTGGCGACCACTCCTTCCGATTCGACGACCGGACGGTGCGCGCTCAACCGTCGAAATTCGGCGCGACGAGCTTCGACGCCGGGGAGATCGCGACGTGGCTCGCGAAGGGCGACCTTCCTCCCGCGGAAGCGGCCACGGACGCGGACGGCTTCGGGTCGGCCGCGTTCGCGTGGGACGTGGTGCTCGCGCCGGGCAATGCGCGGGACGTGGTCGTCTCCGTTCCGATGCCTGGAGCTCCGGAGGCGCCCGATTCCACCGGCGACTTCGACTCCCGTCTCGCGAAGGCGGAGCGCGCGTGGGACGCGAAGCTCGGGCGGGTCGCCCTCGACCTGCCCGGCGAAGCGGCGGAGTTCGCGAGTACGATGCGCTCGAACGTCGCCTGGATCCTGGTCAACCGCGACGGCCCCGCGATCCAGCCGGGCTCGCGGGCCTACTCGCGATCCTGGATCCGCGACGGCGCGCTGACGTCGGCGGCGCTTCTGCGGCTCGGACACGAATCCGTTGCGCGCGACTTCCTCGAATGGTTCGCGCCGTTCCAGTTCGACGACGGCAAGGTCCCGTGCTGCGTGGACCGCCGCGGAGCCGATCCCGTCCCCGAAAACGACAGCCACGGCGAGCTGCTCTTCCTCGCCGGCGAGTACTGGCGCTTCACGGGTGACCGACGCACCATCGAGAAGGTGTGGCCGCACCTCTCCCGCGCCGCCGCCTACATCGACGTTCTCCGGCGGCAGCGGCGCACCCCCGAGTACGCCGCCGACGCGAAACGCGCCTTCTTCGGGCTTCTCCCCGAATCGATCAGCCACGAGGGCTACTCGTCGAACCCGGTCCACTCGTACTGGGACGACTTCTGGGCGATCCGGGGCCTCTCCGACGCCGCCGAGCTCGCCCGGGCGATCGACCGGCCGGACGAGGCGCGCCGGTTCGCCTCGTCGCGCGACGAGCTCCGGGCCGACGTGCACGCGTCCATCCGGCGCGTGATCGCGTCGCGCGCGATCGATTTCATTCCGGGCTCGGCGGACCTCGCGGACCTCGACGCGACGTCCACGACGATCGCACTCTCGCCGGGAGAGGAGCAGTCGCTTCTGCCGCCGCGCGAGCTGGCCCGAACGTTCGAGAGGTACTGGGAGAGCCTCACGGCGCGCCGCGCGGGCTCGGGCGGCGGGGACGGATACACGCCCTACGAGTGGAGGACGGTGGGCGCCTTCGTGCGCCTCGGCTGGAGGGATCGGGCGAAAGAGCTCGCGGACTACCTTTTCGCCGACCGGCGGCCCGCCGCGTGGAACCAGTGGGCCGAGGTCGTCTGGCGCGACCCGCGAACGCCGAAGTTCATCGGCGACATGCCGCACGGCTGGGTCGGCTCGGACTACATCCGGTCGCTCCTCGACCTGTTCGCGTACGAGCGGCCCGAAGACGGCGCCCTCGTGCTCGGCGCCGGCGTGCAGCGCGAGTGGCTCCGCTCCAACCGTGGTGTTTCTCTGCGCGGGCTGCGGACACGGTGGGGGAGTCTCGACCTCGCGATGAGCGAGAACGCGCGAGGGGTGCGCGTCGTTATCGGTGGCTCCGTGCGGACGCCTCCGGGAGGCTTCGCCGTGCGCCCGCCGCTCGCCGCGCGGCCGCGCCGCGTCACCGTCGGCGGGAAGGCCGTTTCTTTTTCCGGGGCGGAGCTCCTCGTGCGGACCGTTCCGGCCGAGATCCTTTTCGCGCGCTGAGCGGTGCGAGGGCGTCGAGGGCCCTCCCGTTCGTCCGGATCACCTCCGAGTAGAGCCGCGCGCTCGCCTTGGGCGTGCGCTTCTGGGTCGCGTAGTCGACGTGGACGATCCCGAAGCGCTTCGAGTAGCCGTGGCTCCACTCGAAGTTGTCGAGCAGCGACCAGGCGAAATATCCGCGCAGATCGACGCCCGCCTGGATCGCGCGTCCCGCCGCGCGCAGGTGCTCCCGGAAATAGAGCGCCCGCGCCGCGTCGGGAACGAGGTCGGCCGCGGCCGCCGCGTCCGCGAACGCGGCGCCGTTCTCGGTCACGTACATCGGGACGTCGCCGTAGCGCCGCCGCACCCACAGGAGCGCCTCGGTCAATCCTTCGGGATAGACCTCCCAGCCCGTCTCGGTGTGCACCCGCCGGCGCTGTCGCACCTTCCGGGCGCGGAGGATCGGCACGTCGGGAGCGTCGCGCATGACGCCGCGCGTGTAGTAGTTGACGCCCAGGAAGTCGAGGGGACGCGAGACCTCGCGGAGGTCCGGAGCCGGCCGCGGCCAGGCAGACCCGAACATCGCGGACAGCTCTCTCGGATAACGGCCCCGGAAGACCGGATCGAGGTACTGGCGGTTCATGTACGCGTCGGCCCGCGCCGTAGCAGCCTGGTCCCGCGCGGACCGTGACGCGGCGTGCTTCGGCTCGAGGTTGACGACGAGGCCGATGGCGTGCCGTCCGCGCGACCGGTATTCGGCGACCGCGGCGCCGTGGGCGCGGAGGAGGTTGTGCGAAGCGAGGGCGGCCTCGAAAGGGCTCCGGTGGCCCGGCGCGAGCTCGCCGTGGAGATATCCGCCGTCGGTCACGACCCACGGCTCGTTCAACGTGGCCCAGAAGCGGACCCGGTCGTCCAGCGCCCGGAAGACGACTGCGGCGTAGTCCGCGAACCAGCCGGCGACGTCCGGGTTCGTCCAGCCGCCGCGGTCGTCGAGCGCCGCCGGCAGGTCCCAGTGGTAAAGCGTGACGAACGGCTGGATCCCGCGGGCGAGGAGCGCGTCCACGAGCCGTTCGTAGAACGCGAGTCCGCGGAGGTTGACCTCGCCCCGTCCGGAAGGAAGGATGCGACTCCAGGAGATGCTGAACCGGTACGCGTTCAAGCCGAGTTCGGCCATGAGCGCGACGTCCTGCCGGAAGCGCCGGTAGTGATCGCAGGCGACGTCGCCCGTGTCGCCGTTGGCGACGAGGCCGGGGGAGTGCGCGAACCGGTGCCAGTTGCTCGGGCCCGCGCCGTCGGCGAGGGGCGAGCCCTCGACCTGGTAGGCCGACGTGGAGGCTCCCCAGAGAAAGCCGTCCGGAAAACCTGATCTGTCCCGGGTTTTCAAAACGTGCTACGTTCCGACGACGATGCCGCCGTCGACCGAGAGGACTTCGCCGGTGACGAAGGAGGCCTCGTCCGAGGCGAGCCAGGCATAAGCGTTCGCGACGTCCTCGGGCGTGCCCATGCGGCCGAGCGGAGTGTGCTGCACCATGGACGCGATCACTTTCTCCGGCATCGCCTTCAGAATCTCGGTCGCGATGAAGCCCGGCGCGACCGCGTTGACGCGGATTCCATATCGACCGAGCTCCCGTGCCCACGTGCGGGTCATCCCGATGACGCCGGCCTTGCTGGCCACGTAGTTGGTCTGGCCGAAGTTTCCGTAGAGGCCGACGACCGAGGTGGCGTTCAGGATCGCGCCGCCCCCCGATCGGATCAGGTGCGGCGTCGCGGCTCGCGCGCAGAGGAAGACGCCTTTCAGGTTCACGGAGATGAGCGAGTCGAAGTCCTTTTCTTCCATGCGGCCGGTAATTGCACCGTCCTTCCACTTGACCAGCTGCGCGTCGCGCAGGATCCCGGCGTTGTTGACGAGCACGGAGAGACCGCCCAGCCTTCCGGCCACCTCTTCCATGCCGCGATCGACCGCGGCGCCGTCCGTCACGTCGACGGGGAAGAAGACCGCCTCCGCTCGGCCACGGGAGAGCTCTTCAGCCGCGGCGCGTCCGGCCGTCTCCGCGACGTCCCAGATCGCCACCCGCGCGCCCTCGGCTGCGAAGCGACGCGCGGTCGCGAGACCGATGCCGGCCGCGCCCCCCGTGACGAGGACGGCGCGATTCTCCAGTCCCTTCAGGCTCATGTCGGACCTCGAACGAAAAAAAGGGGCGGCCGGAGCCGCCCCGCCTCGTGTCGGGATCTTGGTCACGACCGACTCGCCCCGTCAAGACCCGAAAGGCGGGCGGCGTAGCGTGCGGGACATCGTCGCCCACGGCGAGATTTTCAACAGCGCCACGCACCTCGCGGGATCGATCTTCGCGGTCTTCGGCCTCGCCGGCCTCCTCGTGGTCGCGATCCGGACGCGCGACCCCTGGAAGATCGCGAGCTTCGCCGTATACGGGGTCGCGCTGGTCGAGCTTTACCTCGTCTCGACCCTCTACCACGCGCTCCGGGGTCCGGCGAAGAGGGTCTTCCGCCGGCTGGACCACACGAGTATCTACGTCCTGATCGCCGGGACCTATACGCCGTTCGCGCTGGTCAGCCTTCGGGGGAACTGGGGCTACCCGCTGCTCGCCGCGGTCTGGATGCTCGCCGCGGTCGGGATCCTGCAGGAATTCCTCCTTCCCCGGCGGATCCGCGCCCTTTCCGTTTCCCTCTATCTCCTGATGGGGTGGCTCGCGGTCCTCGTCTTCTTCCCGCTCAAGGACGCAATCGGCCCGGCGGGCATGGCGTGGCTGGTCGCCGGCGGCCTCCTCTACACGATCGGCGTTTTCTTCTACCTGGTGGACGAGAAGTACGCGCACAGCCACGGCGTCTTCCACCTGTTCGTGCTCGCGGGGAGCGTTCTGCATTTCTTCGTGGTGCTCCTCTATGTCTCGTGAGTGGCACCCCGATTGCTGCGCCCGGCAGAGGAGGTCCCCATGATCCGGAAATTCGCAATCGCAGCTGGTGCCGTCGCAGCCGTCGCGATCGTGACGTCGTCGGCGGCGTGCAACGACGACGAGAATGACGTCGCCGGGAGCCGCGGAGCGCTCGCCGTGATCAGCGTCGACGCGCCGAGCTTCGCGCAGTCCGGAGTCGAGTTCGGCGTCGAGATCGACGCGGCCAACGTCGGAATCAACAACGTGAGGGACGGCCGGGTCGTCGTCACCTTCGAGTCGCCACTGACGGCCCGTTCGGTGGAGACGTCTTCGGGCACCACGGCTTCCATCTCGGGGAACCAGGTGACCTGGGATCTCGGGACGCTCGACTCGAACACGCGGTCGCGTCTCGACGTGCGAGTGCTCGCGACCCTCGGCGCCGGCGAGTCCAGCCGCTCCGCCCGCGTCCGCGCGGAGCTCACGGCCCGGGGCATCTCGGCGGGAGACGCCGTCGCCACCGACTTCGTGACGATTACGCCGTGAGGCTCACTTGAAGACGACGGAGACGTTCGCGAACACGCGCCACTCCGCTTGGGTCTGGCGCGCCTCGAAGAAACCGGGGTAACTCGTCTTGCGGCTGTACCAGGAGTAGGCGGCGCCCGCCCCGAACAGCCCGAGGGGAATTCGCGCGACGGCCCGGGCGAACTGCAGCGTGTTGTTGTCGGACGCGCCGTTGACCGTGTGCGCCCAGATCACCCCGTACTCACCGCCGAGAACTTCGTGCCCGCCGAAAAAGACCCGCGCGGTGGCGCGCGCCCCCGCGCCCGGCGCGTAGTCGTAGTTGCGGCCCGTCTCGGGGTTCTCGACGTCGATCGTCCGGATCCCGGCGAGCGGGATCGCCAGGACGGAGAAGTCCGTCAGGCCGACGACGCCCTTCCGGATGTCGTACCGCGAGAGGAGCCCGGCGGACAGGATCTGGGCCCCGAAGACCTGAGCGACGTTGTTCAGGTAGGTGTACTCCTGGCCGAACGCGAAGATGTGGCGCGCCGGCGCGGTTTTCTCGGTGAGCTCCCAGCCCTTGAGAAGGCCGCGCTCCTCGATGCGCGTGAAGAGCACGCCGCCCGGTGAGCTCGCGTCGATCCCGACCCAGAAGGAGTCGAACGGGCGGGAGAGATCCCCCTCGAACGGATCGCCGTAGAGGAACGAGAGCGTCGCGATCCACTGGTTGCGGTGCGCGCCGTGCTCGAAGCGCCGGTATCCGAGATCCGTCGAAAGCGCGACGAGCTTCGGGAACCGGTCCGGAGCGTTGTCGAACTCCTGGAAAGCCTCGCCGCGCAGCAGCCGGTTCAGGAGGGCCGCCGGATTGATGACCCCGGCCGCGATCTCCCGGATCAGGCGCGTCTTTCCGGTCGACTCGTTGTCGATGATCATGTTGGATAGGCGGTGCGCGACTTCCCCGCGCGCCATGCCGCCGAGCGTCGTGTTCACCAGGTCGTTCGTGGAGGGGCGCGTGTTCTCCATGAAGTACTCCCAGATGAGACTGCCCGTGAGCGCGAAGACGCTCGATTCCCAGAAGCCGTAGCCGTTCTCGCGCGCCGCGTTGAAGAAGAGGCTCCCGTGGTACGGGTGCGACGACTGGTTCACCTCGAACGTGTCCGGGTCGTATCCGAAACCTGCCTCGAAGTTGTTTTGGACGGTGTCCCACGAAATCCGCGCGAAGTCTTCCCGAGCGACGTAGCGGTTCCAGGCCCACGGGATGGCTTCGAGCAGCACGAGCTCGCTCACCGCAGTGAGAAATCGCCGCCGGCCGGGCGGACGCACCGGCTCGGGGACGGGCTCCGGTTTCGAGGGCGGGTCCTGGAGGCCGAGCGAAAGCGCGGGCGCGGCGGAGAAGGGCTCGCTCTCGATCAGCGAGACGCCGTCCAGGACCGCAAAGCGCTGCACCTCGGTCGTCTGGGCCGCCGCGTTTCCCGGGAGCAACGCGGCAGCCGCAAGAAAGACGAAAACTCTCCAGGCCCTGCGCATGTCCGGCGACGGAACGCGAAATCGGTGCCAGCCGAGGACACCAACGCTTGTGGTCGAATATCCGCGAGGTTCCACGATGAGGGGAGACCCGACGATGGTGACCACAATCGCCTGCCTCTTCCTCGCTGCGGTCGTCGCCGGCGCGTCGACTGCCGCGCCGCGCGGCAACCGCTACGAAGATCTCGTCTCGCTCTTCGGCGAGTGGCGCGCATTCCAGAAACCCAAGCTCGCCGGCGGCGTCCCGGACTACACCGCGGGCGCCATGGCGACGCAGCACCGGGAGCTCGCCTCCTGGCAGAAGCGGCTCGCCGCGATCGATCCGGGCGGCTGGCCGATCCCGCAGCAGGTGGACTGGCACGTCGTGCGCGCCGAAATGAACGGCCTCGACTTCGATCACCGGGTCCTGAAGCCCTGGGCGAACAACCCGGCTTTCTACGTCACGGTCTTCCCGGACGAGAGCGATCAGCCGGCGCGCGAGGGTCCGTTCGCGTACGGCGCGGTGGAGCTTTGGAGTTACACGTTTCCACTCGACGCGAAGAGCGCGGCCGAAGTGGCCACGGGCATCCGCGCGATCCCCGGCCTCCTCGCCCAGGCGAAGAAGAACCTGGTGGGGAAGGGGAGGGACCTGTGGGTTTACGGGACGAAGAGCATCCGGCAGCAGAGCAAAGACCTCCAGGAGCTCTCGTCGAAGCTGACGGACCCCGCCCTCAAAGCGGACGTGGATCGCGCGAAGACCGCCACCGACGACTTCGCGGCGTGGCTCGACTCACAGGCCGCGTCGAAGACGGGGCCCTCGGGCATCGGGGTCGAGAACTACGACTGGTACCTCGAGAACGTCCAGCTCGCGCCCTACACCTGGCGGGAGCAGGTCACCATCATGGAGCGCGAGCTCTCGCGCGCCCACGCACTGCTCGCGA
>DATIBN010000071.1:0-2102 GCA_035457525.1 Thermoanaerobaculia bacterium
CGCCGTGCAACTCGACAAGCCGCTCGCGAAGTTGAAACTTCCCGACTTCGCGGCGGAAGCGTCCCGACGGATCCAGCTGACCGGGCCGGCCTCGTCGGAAAAAAAGGCGCCGCCGCCCTCCGTCGAACCCGGTCCGAAGCCGGAACGCAAGCCCGACTCGCTTGGCGATCCCCCGGACTTCTAGGACCGGAAGATCTGGAGCTCCCGAAGCGACCGCAACTCGTCCCGGATCTCCGCCGCCCGCTCGAAGTCGAGCTCCTTCGCGGCCGCGCGCATCGCCTTCTCGAGCTCCGTGATCCTCTTCCCGAGGGCCGGCGCGTCGGGCAGGTCCGGCCGCGAGAGCGCGGGCGTCGGATCGTAGTAGTCGAGGCTGGACATCCGCACCAACGGAGAGTTCACCTGCTTGACGATGGACGCGGGCTCGATCCCGTGCGCCACGTTCCAGGCTTCCTGGATCTGCCGGCGCCTCGAAGTCTCCTCCATCGCGCGCCGCATCGAGTCCGTGACCGCGTCGGCATAGAAGATGACCCGCCCCTCCAGGTTCCGGGCGGCGCGCCCGGACGTCTGGATGAGCGACGTCCCGCTGCGCAGGAAACCCTCCTTGTCCGCGTCCAGGATGGCGACGACGGCCACCTCCGGCAGGTCGAGGCCCTCGCGGAGCAGGTTGATGCCGATCAGGCAGTCGAAGACACCGCGGCGGAAGTCCGCGAGTATGGAGACGCGATCGAGCGTCTCGATGTCGGAGTGCAGGTAACGGACGCGGACGCCGACCTCCGAGAAGTAGTTCGTGAGCTCCTCCGCCATCCGCTTCGTCAACGTAGTGACCAGAACCCGCTGGGATTTGGCGGCCGCGTCCCGGACCACGCCGAGAAGGTCGTCGACCTGGCCCTTGACGGGCCGCACCTCGATGACCGGGTCGAGCAGTCCCGTCGGGCGGATCACCTGCTCGACGACTTCTCCCCCCGTTTTTCCGAGCTCCTCGGGTCCCGGCGTCGCCGACACGTACACGATCTGGTTCAGCCTCGCCTCGAACTCGTCGTAGGTGAGGGGCCGGTTGTCGAGAGCGGAAGGAAGCCGGAACCCGTAATCGACGAGGACCTCCTTGCGGGAGCGGTCGCCGTGGTACATGCCGCGTACCTGGGGCAGCGTCACGTGCGACTCGTCGATGACGAGGAGGAAGTCTTTCGGGAAATAGTCGATGAGCGTCGGGGGCGGCTCCCCCGGCCGTCTCCCCGAGAGGTGGCGGGAGTAGTTCTCGATCCCGTTGCAGTAGCCGAGCTCCTTGATCATCTCGAGGTCGAACATGGTCCGCTGGTGGAGCCGCTGCGCCTCCAGGAGCCGGCCGGCGGCCGAGAGCTCGGCGAGGCGAGCATCGAGCTCCAGGCGGATCGTCCCGATGGCCCGCTCGAGCGTCTCCCGCGGCGTGGCGTAGAACGTCCGCGGATACAGGGCGATCCGGTCGAGCTTCTGGAGCGCGGTCCCGCGCAGAGGGTCGGTGCGCGTGACCTTCTCGACTTCGTCGCCGAAGTACTCGACCCGCACCCCGGTGTCCTCATAGGCCGGGTGGATCTCGAGCACGTCCCCGCGGACCCGGAACGTGCCGCGCGCGAGGTCCAGGTTCGTGCGCTCGTATTGCATCTCCACGAGCTGCGCGAGGAGCGTTCGCATCCCGGTGCGGTCCCCCACCTCGACGTACGCGAGCATGTCGTAATACGACTCGGGCGAGCCGAGGCCGTAAATGCACGAGACCGACGCGACGACGATCACGTCCCGCCTCTCGAAGAGCGCCTTGGACGCGGAGAGGCGGAGCTTGTCGATCTCCTCGTTTCGCGACGTCTCCTTCTCGATGTACGTGTCGGTCTGCGGGATGTACGCCTCGGGCTGGTAGTAGTCGTAGTAGGAGACGAAATACTCGACCGCGTTCTCCGGGAAGAAGCCGCGGAACTCCTGGTACAGCTGGGCCGCGAGCGTCTTGTTGTGGGAGAGGACGAGGGTGGGCCGGTTCACCGCCTCGATGACCTTCGCCATCGTGAACGTCTTGCCGGAGCCCGTGACGCCGAGCAGCACCTGGTCGCGCCGCCCCTCGCCGATGCCCCGGACGA
>DATIBN010000072.1:0-4823 GCA_035457525.1 Thermoanaerobaculia bacterium
TTGGAGCCGGCATCTGGAGGTTCGAGTCCTCCCGCCCCAGCCAGCACGTCGCGTTACCTTGCTCGGGATCTGGCTGACGCCACCGGCGAGCGGCTCGCCAAACGCGGCTCGACCGCTCGCCTGATCCCTCGCGGCGGTCCCGCTCCCGCGGCGCGCGCCTCCTCCCTCGGTTGCCTCGGGAGACTTCGCGCGCCGCGAACGGTGGCCTCAGCTAGAATCGCCGCCGCTTGACCCCGAACTTCTCCTACGGCGAGCTCAAGATCTTCTCGGGCCGCGCGCATCCCGCGCTCGCGAGCGAGATCTGCGAATACCTCGGGATCGAGCTCGGCCAAGTCACGCTCTTCAACTTCTCCGACGGGGAGAACTACTGCCAGATCGACGAGAACGTGCGCGGGGCGGACGTCTTCGTCGTGCAGCCGACGTCCTCGCCCGTCAACGACCACATGATGGAGCTCCTGATCCTGCTCGACGCGTTCCGCCGTTCCTCCGCGTCGCGGATCACGGCGGTCATGCCCTACTTCGGCTACGCGCGGCAGGACAAGAAGGACAAGCCCCGCGTGCCCATCGCCGCGAAGCTGATGGCGGACCTCCTGACGGCCTCGGGCGCCGACCGCATCCTCACCATGGATCTCCACACGCTCCAGATCCAGGGCTTCTTCAACATCCCGGTGGACCATCTCTTCGCGGCGCCGGTGCTCCTCGACGCCATCCGGGAGATGGCAATCGAGGACCTCGTCATCGTCTCCCCGGACGTGGGCGGCGTGGCCCGCGCCCGCGCGATCGGCAAACGCCTGGGCGCCTCGCTCGCCATCATCGACAAGCGCCGCGGGGGGCCGAACGAGACGGAGGTCCTGAACGTCGTCGGAGACGTCGAAGGCAAGAACGTCCTCATCCTCGACGACATCATCGACACGGCCGGAACGCTCGTTCAGGCGGAGGAGGCCCTGCGCAAGCAGGGTGCGCGCCGGACGTTCGCGGCCGCCGTCCACCCGGTCTTCTCGGGCCCCGCCCGCCAACGGATCGAGGCGTCGAAGCTCGAGACCCTGTTCGTCACGAACACCATCCCGCTCGACGACTCCATGCGCGACTGCCGCCAGATCCACACGCTCTCGGTGGCCCCCCTCCTGGGGGAGGCCATCCAGCGCATCCACCAGGGCGCCTCCGTGTCTTCCCTTTTCGTCTAGTTTGTGTAGAATGTCGCGTTTTTCCTCGACTTCCACGAAGGGAAGCACATGAAGACCATCGAGCTCGCCGTCGAACGGCGGGAAACCAAGGGAAAGAACGAGGCCCGCCGGACCCGGTCCGGGGGAAAGATCCCGGCCGTCGTCTACGGCGCGGGCAAGGACACGGTTCCGATCAACGTCAGCCTCCGCGACTTGTCGGACGCCTTCCGCGGCGGAGCGGGGGAGAACGCGATCTTCCTCTTGAAGCTCGCCGGTTCCGACCAGACGCGCCACGCCATGATCAAGGACATGCAGCGCGATCCGCTGTCCCGCCGGCTCCTGCATCTCGATTTCGTCCGGGTCCTCATGGACACGAAGATCCGGGTCCAGGTCCCGGTGGAGATCGTGGGAGTGGCGAAGGGCGTGAAGGTCGACGCCGGTATCCTCGACTTCGTGACCCGCGAAATCGAGATCGAGTGCCTCCCGGGGAACATCCCGGACCACCTCCCGGTCGACGTGACCGAGCTCTCGATCGGTGACGCGCTTCGCGTCTCGGACGTGAAGGCGCCGGAGGGCGTCGAGATCCTCGAGGATCCGGAGAGAGTCGTCCTCCACATCGCGCACCCGGCGCACGAGGAAGTCGCCGTGGCCGCGGAGGCCGTCGAGGCCGCTGCGGAACCAGCGGAGCCCGAGGTCCTGCGCAAGGGCAAGGCCGTCCCCGAGGAAGAGGGCGAAGAGAAGAAGGAGAAGAAGGAAAAGGAGAAGTAGCGCCTGCGCGCGATCGTCGGCCTCGGCAACCCGGGCGAGCACTACGAGAACACCCGCCACAACGCGGGATTCCAGGTGGTCGAAAAGCTGGCGGCCGAGGAAGGCATCCGGATTCGATCTCGCGAAGGCAAATCCCGGGTCGGCCGCGGACGCGTGGCGGGAAAGAGCGTGATGCTCGTGCTCCCGCAGACTTACATGAACGCCTCGGGAGAGGCCGTTCGAGCTCTTTGCGAAAAGAATGGTATCGGTCCCGACGGGCTGTGCATCGTCTCCGACGACATCGACCTGCCGCTGGGAGTCCTGCGGATGCGGGCCCGCGGATCCGCCGGCGGGCAGAAGGGATTGAAATCGGTCATCGAGTTCCTGGGTACGACCGAGTTCGCCCGGCTGCGGGTGGGCGTGAGAGGCGAGCACTACTCCCGGGAAAAAAACGAGCTGGGCGATTACGTGCTCGAGCCGTTCGCGCGGGGCGAGCGGCAGCTGTTCGGCGAAAGCCTCGACCGGGCGGTCGAGGCCCTGCGGACCTGGCTCTCCGACGGAACCGATGCCGCCATGAGACTCGCGAATCGAAAACCATCCTCTCCCGGCTCCAATGAGCCGGGATTGACATCCACGAGGAGAAGCGAATGAGGCTCTACGACATCGTCGCTCTGGTCACACCGGACCTGGCCGACGAGGACGCCCAGAAAGTGGCGTCCGAATACCGAAAGATCCTGACCGACGGGGGCGCCGAGATCGTCAAGGACGAGCCCTGGGGACGGCGCCGGCTCGCCTTCCCGATCCTCCGCAAGCGGGAGGCGTACTACCACTACTTTCAGGTCTCCGCCGAGCCCGCGGTCGTCGCGGAGACCGAGCGCCGGATGAAGCTGTCCGACCAGGTCCTGCGGCACCTCGCCGTCCGGGCGGACGTCGAGTTGAAGCGCGCCGCGAAGTTCGCCGCGAAGCAGCGGGAGAAGGCCGCGCGCCGTCCACCGCGGCCCCCGGCGCCCATGCCGCCCGCGGCCGCTCCCAACGAGCCGCCGCCGATGATCGAGAAGGGAGAACCGTCATGAGCCCGGCACCCCGCGGAGGAACCCGGTCTGCGACGGCCGGGCGCGACGGCAAGACCGGAGGGAGAAAGAAGTTCTTCGTCCGGCGCCGCAAGGTCTGCCGGTTCTGCGCAGAGAAGATCGAGTACGTCGACTGGAAGGACATCAAGCTCCTCCAGTCGTTCATCCCGGAGCGCGGCAAGATTCTGCCACGCCGCATCTCGGGAACGTGCGCGCTCCATCAGCGGAAGCTCCAGACCGCGATCAAGCGGGCCCGCTCGATCGCGCTCATTCCGTACGCGACCGACTAGCCGAAGACGGGGGACGGTTTCCGTTCCCCGGCCCCGCATCTGATGGAGGCCAACCTGGCCGCGGGACCCGCCGCGGATCAACCGCATCGCGCGGCTCTGGAGATCGCGTTCGCCGCCGGCTTCTCCGCCCTGGCGTTCGCCCTCTTCCTCGTCCTGCCCCTCGTCGGCGCGATCGGGCTTCCGCTCTCCGCGGTCCCGACCGTCCGCCTCGCGCACCGGCGCGGCGCGGCCGCGGCCCTGATCGCTTCGGCGCTCGCCGGAGCGATCGTCACGGGCGTCCTCCTCGCGGCGGGTCAGATGGGGGGATGGGCGCAAGGTCTGCTCGCCGCAGCCACGGCAGCGCTTCCGGCGATCTTCGCGGCGCTCTCTCGCAGGGCCCTCGATCCCTCCCGCGCCTATCTCCTCCTGTGCGCCACCGGGATCGCACTCTTGGCGGGGCTTCTCCTCGGGGGTTCCGCCGCGTCCGGGCGGCCCGTTGGAGACCAGATCGCGAAGGAATTCGACCGGATCATCCCGGCCGCCCTCGAGTCGTACGCCCGGTCGGGGATGGACAGCGAGACGGTGACGCGGGTGCGGTCGACTCTCGAGGCGGCTCGGGAGTTCAGCCGGAAGTTCTGGGCAGGTCTGCTCGCACTCCTCTGGGTCTTCTCGTCCGCGATCTCCTGGTACGCGGGGGCGCGGGCGGCGCGTCCGGCGCCCTCCGCCGAGGCCGCCCGGTTCGAGGGCCTCCGGGTGCCGGCCGCGGTGGCGCCCCTCTTCGTGGCGGCGGGGGCGGGCTCGGTGCTCCTCCAGGGCTCCGCCCGGCGGATCGCGGGGAGCCTCCTGCTCCCGCTCGCCGCCTTGTATTTCGTGGCGGGGCTCTCTATCATCTGCCACTTCGCCCGGAAGTGGTTCCGGTTCTGGTTACTCCGCGTCGGTCTCTACACTCTGGTCGCCTACTTCCCGATGAACGTCGGCGTAGCGCTCCTGGGGCTGTTCGACTGGTACGTGGATTTTCGCCGCCGAGGAGCGGGAGCAATCGAGGAACGATGAAAGTCATCCTGGCCGACGACGTTCGAGGGGTCGGACACCGTGGCGACACGGTGACCGTGAAGCCCGGGTTTGCGCGCAACTACCTTTTTCCGCAGGGGCTGGCCTGGGAGTCGACTCCGGCGAACATGCGCCGCCTGACCGAAGAGAAGAGGAAGTACGACGAGAAGACGCTCCACCAGAAGGGCATCGCCGAAGAGGTCGCCCGCCGCGTGGAGGGGGTGAAGATCGTCATCTCGAAGAAGTCGGGCGAGGGAGACGTACTCTACGGCTCGGTCACGCCCGGCGACATCGCCGATGCCCTGGGCGAGCGCGGGATCGAGGTCGACCGGCGGCGCATCGAGGTCGCGGAGCCGATCAAGCGCTTGGGCGAACACACCGTGCACGTGCGGCTCCACCGCGACGTCGTCGCCGAGCTGACGATCGACGTGCAGCCGCTCACTCCCGCCGCCGTCTAGCGGGATGGCGGGCGCGGCCGAACCCGTCCGACCGCGCCCGGGCCCGCCGATCAGTTCTTCGTCGCG
>DATIBN010000073.1:0-15966 GCA_035457525.1 Thermoanaerobaculia bacterium
CGACTCCCCGCCGGCGCCCCGCAACGACCTGCTCGCCGTCGTCCTGGGAGTCGAAGGGCTGACGCGGCGGCCGAACGAGGTCATCTCGGATCAGATCCGCCTGAACGTCGCGGTCTTCCCGACCCCGACCTCGCTCGCGAACCGGCTGGGTGTCCTCGGCGGCGACCTCGCGGGTTTCCCCAACGGCCGACGCCCGTTCGACGACGTCGTGGACACCGAGCTGCGGATCCTCGCCGGCGTCCTCGTGCCGGAGTTCAACCGCTCGCCGAACAATGCGCTCGGCGATGGGGTGGACGGGCCCGACAAGCGTTACAACCCGACGTTCCCGTTCCTCGCGACGCCGCACTCCGGCTGGGATCACCGTCACGACGCCGCGCCGCAGGTCATCTTCTCGGCCGACGCCGAAGCCGAGTAAGCGGAAACTCCTCGTCACGGGCCCCCGGTCCGGCTCTCCGCCGGGCCGGGGGTTTCTTGCTAAGCTCCGGGCGCTCTTTCACCGTTCACTTCTCGGGAGGATCGGATGATTCATCTTCCCCGACGGGATTTCTTCGGCGTGGCCGCGAAGACGGGCCTCGCGCTCGGACTCGCCGCCGCCGGCCAGCCGCTCCTCGCCCTCGGTCCGGGCAAAGCGAAGGACGGCGACGACGTCAAGCTCCTGAACACCGCGCTCGCGCTGGAGCACGAGGCGATCTGGGCGTACGGGCTCGCCGGCGCGAGCGGGCTGCTGTCGGAAAAGGCGAAGGAGGTCGGGCTCCTCTTCCAGGGCAGCCACGAGATCCATCGCGACCTGATCGTCGACGCCGTCCGGCGCAAGGGGAGCAGTCCCGTCGAGGCGAAGAAGGAGTACGTGTTCGGCGTGCCGCTCACGAGCGAGAAAGACGTCCTCGAGCTCGCCTTCAAGCTCGAGGTCGGCGCCGCGCGCGCGTACCTGACGGTGGTCGACAAGTTCCAGGACCGCGCTCTCGCGGCGTCGGCGGGGCGCATCCTCTCCGACGAGGTGCTGCACGCCACGGTTCTGCGGAGCGTCCTGGGCCGGGACGTCGTGCCGACGTTCCGGCTCATAGAGAATTAGAGAGGGTCAGGTCTCCACTTGCCACATCGGGGGCCAGGCCGCCACATCAGGGACGGCTCAACCGGCTGAGGAACTCTTTCGCGACGTCTTCCGGGCGCCGTTTGTCCTTGTCCACGGCGGCGTTCAGTTTCCGCATGGTCGCCGCGTCGATTTTCCCGGCCAGAGACTCCAGGAACTCGCGCACCGCCGTCTTCTTCTCCCACACCTCCCCCCGCACCACGAACGCCGCCTCGTAAGGCGGGAAATAACGCCGGTCGTCCTCGAGCACGACTCCGCCGATCGCGTCGATCAGACCGTCGGTCGAGTTGCCCGCGACGAGGTCCACCTTCCGGCTTTCGAGCGCCGGGTACAGGAGCCCCAGGTCCATCTGGACCGGGCGCTCCCGGAAGGCGAGCCCGTAAGTCTTCGCGAGCCCCGGAAAGCCGTCCTCGCGCTCCAGGAACTCGTAGCCGAAGCCGGGACGGAGCTCGGGGTGCGCCGCGAGGTCCGAGATCTTCCGGAGCCCGAGACGCCGCGCGTCGTCGCCGCGCACGACGATCGCGAACGTGTTCTCGAATCCGAGCGAGGGGGACCACACGAGGATCCAGCGCCTCCGGTATTCGCGCGAGACCTCGTCGAACACGGCCTTCGGGTCGGAAACCGGCTTGCGGGCGAGGATGGCCGTGAACGCCGTGCCCGTGTATTCCGGATAGAGGTCGAGCTCCCCCGCGGCGATCGCCTGGTGGCAGACGAAAGTCCCGCCGAGGTTCAGCCGGCGGTCCACCCGAACGCCGCGGGCCTCCAGCCCCTGCGCCGCGATCTCGCCCAGGACGACCTGCTCGGAGAAGTTCTTCGACCCGATTCGCAGGGGCCGGTCGGCGCCGCCGCGACGACACGCGGCCACGGAAAGGAGCAGAACGAGAACGAGCACGAGCGCGACTCGCTTCATCCCGACATCCGCTTCTCGAGCGCGCCAAGGCCCGCATCCGCCGCGAGCGCGAGGAGAGCCGCGGGCACGGCTCCGGCGAGGATGAGCCGATGGTCCACGATCGCGACGCCCCGGTATATGAGAACCCCGAGACCTCCGGCACCGATCGCCGCGGCGATCGTGGCGAGACCGATCGAGACTACCGTGGCGATGCGGACGCCGGCGAGCACGACCGGGAGCGCGAGCGGCAGCTCGACGGACTTCAACCTCTGACCCGGCGTCATGCCGATGCCCGTGGCGGCCTCGAGGACCGCGGGGTCGACGGACCGGATTCCGGCGTACGTGTTCCGCAGGATCGGCAGCAGCGCGTAGACGATGAGGGCCACGATCGCGGTGCGCGCGCCGATGCCGCCGATGAGCGGCATCGGAATCAGGAAGCCGAACAGCGCGAGGCTCGGAATCGTCTGCACGACGTTGGCGAACCCGAGGACCGGGCGCGCGAGCCTCGGCCGGCGCGTGAGCGCGACGCCGAGGGGGACGCCGATCGCGACGGCGAGAAGCGTCGAGACGAGGACGAGGACGAGGTGCTCGCCCGTCAGCGCCAGGATCTCGGCGCGCCGCTCCCAGAAGTACGAGAGGTACCCGCTCACGCGATCGGCAGCTCGTCCGATACGAAGTCGCGCACGAAGTCGTCCGCCGGGGCGTCGAGTATCTGGCGCGGCGTGCCGACCTGGCGCACGCGGCCACGGTCGAGGATCGCGACGCGGTCGGCGAGCCGGAACGCCTCGCGCAGGTCGTGCGTCACGAGGAGCACGGCCTTTCCGAGCCGTTTCTTCCAGTCGAGGAACTCGCGCTGCATCGCGCGCCGCGCGATCGGGTCGAGGGCGCCGAACGGCTCGTCCATCAGCAGCACCGGCGGGTCCGCCGCGAGCGCCCGCGCGACCCCGACCCGCTGGCGCTGCCCTCCCGAGAGCTCGCGCGGCCGCCTGTCTCCATACTCCGCCGCCGGGAGGTTCACGAGGTCGAGCAGCTCGGCCGATCGATTCATCGCCTTCTCCCGCGGCCAGCCGAGGAGACGCGGCACGGCCTCGACGTTCTCGCGGACCGTCCAGTGCGGGAAGAGGCCCGCTTCCTGGATCACGTATCCCAGCCGCCGCCGGAGCGCGATCGGATCCTCGCCCCGGACGTCGCGGCCGAAGACGAGCACGTCGCCGCCGTCGTGATCGAGCAGCCGGTTCACGAGCTTCAACGCGGTCGTCTTGCCGCAGCCCGACGGCCCCACGAGCGCGAGCGTCTCGCCGTCGGCGACCTCGAACGAGAGCTCGTCCAAGACCGGCTGCCCCGGCGCGAACGCCTTGCGTACGGCGCGGAACTCGATGACGGAGGACAACGCGCCGCTCATTATGTGATGAGAGAATCGATCGGATGACGCAGCCCTGGGACGCGATCGTCATCGGAGGCGGCCCCGGCGGGTCGACCGTGGCGACCGTGCTGGCGCGCGCGGGACGGAAAATCCTGCTCCTCGAGAAGGAGAAGTTCCCGCGCTTCCACGTGGGCGAATCGCTTCTGCCGTTCAGCGTTCCGATCTTCGAGCGGCTGGGCGTCGCCGAGAAAGTGCGCCAGGCCGGTTTCCAGGTCAAGCACGGGGCGTTCTTCTGGAACGAGGCGACCGGCGGGATCCGGCCGGTCGACTTCGCGACGGGCCTCGACGACCGTCATCCCTCCGCCTACCAGGTCAAGCGCGCCGAGTTCGACGACCTGCTGCTTCGCCACGCCGAGGAGTGCGGCGCCGAAGTGCGCGAGGAGGCTCCGGTCGAACGGGTCCTCTTCGAGGCGGAGCGCGCGGTGGGAGTCGTCGTCCGCCGCGGCGCCGGAAGCGAGGAAATCCGCGCGCGGGTCGTCGTGGACGCCTCGGGTCAGACCGCGCTCCTCTCCCGGCAGCTCGGGACCCGGAAGTTCGACGCGAAGCTGAAGCGCGCCGGGCTCTTCGCCCACTACGAAGGGATCCGGTGGCCCGAGGGCCAGCGGCACGGCGACATCCTGCTTCCGATCGACCGCGGCGTCTGGTACTGGATCATCCCGTTCTCCGACGGCACGTGCAGCGTGGGCGAGGTCTTCGAGCCGTCCCTGGCCGCGGAGGGCGGCACCCTCGAGGAGAAGTGGGAGATGCTTCTCGCGCGCTCGCCGAGGATGATGGAGTTCCTCGCCGGCGCGCGCCGCACGAGCCGCGTGTTCGGCATCTCCGACTACTCGACCTGCTCGGCGAAGGCCGCCGGCGACGGCTGGGCCCTCGTCGGCGACGCGGCGACCTTCCTCGATCCGGTCTTTTCGACCGGCGTCTTTCTCGCGATGGCGATGGGAGAGCGTGCCGCGAAGCGCATCGACGCGGCGCTCCGGGACGGGGGAACGGTCCGCGCGGCGGACCTGGCGCCCTACGAGAAGGAGGCGAACCGGCTCGTCGGCCGGTTCCGCAGGTTCGTCTACGCCTTCTACGATCCCGTTTTCTTCGAGGCGTTCTGCTCGAAGGAGCCGTTCGACCGGATGCGCGCCGCCATCACGACGATCCTCTCCGGAGGCGTGGAGCGGATCCCGATCGGAGCGCGCGTCCTGATCGAGATCGTGTTCCTGTCGGTGGCGTTCGACCGCTTCCGGCGGCGTCTCGGCCTGGGCCCGAAACCCGCGGCCGTAGCCGCGGCCTGAGTCTCAGCCCCCGAGCAGCGCCTTCTTCAGGTCTTCCTGGACCGGGTTCGGCCCGAGCCAGACGGCGAAGAGCGCGTCGGCGAAGTCCTTCCCCTCGATGACGCCCTTCTCCGCGCCCTTCGCCGAGACGACCGTTCCCTTCCCGGGCACGTACGTCAGGAGGATCTCGTCGCCCTTCTCGACGTTCGGGATCATGGTCGCGAGCTTCGCGAGCCGCGGCTTCAACGCGCCCATCTGAGACTTCGAGTTCTTCTCGAAACCCTCCTCGATCGCCTCGTTGACCTGTTGGGAAGAGAGGGAGCGCAGGACCGAGAGCTGCATTCGCTTGACCTGATCCGACGAGGTGAGGGTCGCCGCGTCCTTCGACGGGGTCTCCACGTAGAGCCCGCCGACGTACACCTTGAAGATGGCCTTCTTCCGAAGGCCGGCGCCGTTCAGCTTGAGCGCCTTGCCTTCGACGGTGATCGTGTCGGGCACCGTCACCCCGGCAACCTCTTTGGCGAGGGACGTCGAGCCTGCGATCAGAAAAAGCGAGAGCGCGAGCGCAATCGGTTTCTTCATGGGTTCCTCGTTTCGCGGAAGCTTATCCCGGCGCCGGCGCGTTTCGACTACCCGTTCACGTACCGCGCCCTCGCGAGATCGACGATCTCCGCGATCAGCTGCGTGTAGGTCCGGCCCGCCTTTTTCGCGGCCATCGCGAACTCCGCGGTCGACGCCAGCCAGGGGTTGGGGTTCGCCTCGATGACGAAAACTTCCCCCTTCTTCGTCAGCCGCATGTCGATCCGGCCGTAGTCCCGGAGCTTCAAGGCGTTGTAGGCGGACAGCGCCGTGTCGGAGAGGCGCTTCACGGTCGACTCTTCGAGGTCCTCGGCGGGCGCCGACTTGGTTACCTTGTAAGCCTCGGTCTCCTTGTCCCACTTCACGTCCTTGCCGGCGATCTTCGGCGTGCCCTTCGGGAGCTTCGAGAGGTCGAGCTCCACCATCGGCAGGACCTCGGGGTTTTCGTTTCCGAGAACGGCCGCATAGATCTCGCGTCCCTCGATGTACTCCTCGATCAGCGCGGGCGAGTCGAATTCCTCGTGGATGTAGTGGATCTTCTCCATCAGCTCTTTCACGCTCTCGACGACCGAGCTCGCGTCGATGCCGATCGAGCCGTCCTCGGAGGTCGGCTTGACGATCAGGGGAAAGGAGATGTCGTGGGAGTGATCGAGCTTTCCGCGGTACGACGTCGCGAAATAGGGCGTCTTGATGCCGTGGAACGCGAAGATCTTCTTCGCGAGCGCCTTGTCCTGCGCGAGGTACATGGCGTGCGGACCCGCGCCCGTGTACTGGCATCCGAGCAGGTCGAGGTACGCCGCGATGTTCATGTCCTTGGTGTCGTCGCCGGCGTACGACTCCGTCAGGTTGAACACCAGGTCGCCGTCGAACTTTGCGAGAGCGACCAGGCTCTTCTCGCCGCCGTCCAGCACCTGGTAGGACGGCTCGTGGCCGAGCTTGCCCAGGGCGTCGAAGATCTCTTCCCGGTCCGCCTTCTCGCGCTTCTTCTTCTTGCGGACCTTCTTGCCGGAAGCGGTCTTCTCGGGCGGGGGCTCGGCCGGCGGCTCCTCCTCCTCCCAGACGTCGTAGAGGACCCCGACCTTCAGCTTCGTCGTGCTCATGGCGTCACTCCGTGCTGAACTTTCCGCGCGTCAGGTAGTTCATCGCCAACGCCGTGGCGTACACGGTCACCTCGGTCAGGTGCTCCTTCTCCGCTTTGACCTCGGCCTGCGAGCCGAGCTCCGCGACTTTCGAAACGATCGCCTCGACGAGGGCCTTCACGAGGGGCCTCTGCACGCCCGTCCAGTACGTGACCTTGTCGATGATCGTCTCGCGGTTCTCCCTCAGCAGGTCCACCGCGGGGCGAACGCCCTTCTTGCGCCGGCGCGACGCCTTGAAGATATCGACCAGGTCCGTCTCGAGCGGCAGATCCTGCGTCGAAAGCGGCTCGACCAGCGCCTGCTGATAGAAGTCGGCGACCGTCGTCTCCATCTCTTCCACGGTGATGTCCGTCCGGCCGAGCGGCCGGAGCGGATCGGCGTCGCCGAACTTCCGAGCCATGCGATCGACGTACCGCAGCTTCGTCATGGCGCCGGACCAGCCCCGGTACTTCTTCCGCCAGTTCGAGCGCGGTGTGAGCCAGACCGCGAACGTCTCGGCGAAGTCCTCGTCCGGGTGCTTCTGCGCATACCACCCGTCGATGTGACGGACGAAGCGTTTCGAGAAGGGAACCGGCCGGTAGTTTTCCCGGTACGGCCGGCGGAACGGGCCGAAGAGCTCCCGCCACTCGGGCGTCTCGTAGAGACGGTACGCGTAGTTGAACGCGTGGCCCGCTTCGTGCCGCAGGTACATCATGATCTCGCGCTCGTCCTCGAGATCGTTCATCTCTTTCTCGAGCCGCGCGAGTTTGGGATTGGCGAGGTAGAACGGGATCCCGATGACGGGCTCCCCGGAAGGGCATCCCCACTCGTCGGTGAGATAGCAGAGCGGACGGAACTTCCGCAGGCCCTTGCGCTCGAGCTCCCGATAGAGCTTGTGGATCGAGCGCTCGAGCGGTGAGCCCTCGAGCTTGAGGCCCAGTTCCTTGATCGGCTTGGTGAGAATCTCCTGAACGTCCGGTGGGGCCTTTTCAAATGCGTGCAAGGCGGTGCCGAACAGATTAGCAAGTCCGGGACCGAAAGTCTAAGAAACGGCTCCGTTTGACCGGCAGCCGGCAACTCTCTACCCTAGGAGAAACGACCCATGAAAGAACGCGAGCGTGACTCGGGAGCCTTTCTGCTCCGGGCGGGCGTCGCAACGAATAACGGATGAACGTCTTCCTGGTCGGTCAGCTCGTCCACACGATCGGCGCGGCGCTGCTCGGTGCGATGTTTCTCTACCTCTCGAGAAGCGGCGGAAACCGAGCTCTGCACGCGGCCGGAGTGGCGTGGGCGTTTCTCTCCCTGTCACTCGCGTCGCTTATCGTGCTCTCCGGACGCGGCCTCCCCCTCGAGAACTTTCTCTTTCAGTACTGGAAGCTGTTCTTCGTCGTCGCGCTCGTCACCGCCGCGCGCCGGCTGGACCGCCAGGTCCCGCTCGCCCGCCCGCTCACGATCACCGCGCTCGCCGCCCTCCCGCTCTCCTTCGCGCTCGTCTCGTGGGCGGGGTCGGGCCCCGTCTTCTATGCGATCCACTCGGGCCTTCTCGCCATCGCGTGGGCGATCGTCGCCGTCTTCATCTTCATCAGCCGGTCGTCGGGCCTGGGCAAGCAGTTCGCCGCGGTGCTCGCGGTCGCGACCGCCGCGTTCCAGGCCGCCTATGCGCTGTTCTACGGCCTTGCCGGAGCGGGCAACGGACACGTCGACGATCCTTTCCTACTCTACGCCGGCTTCTACGACCTCTTCCTCGAGATGCTCTTCGGGATCGGTCTCATCATCTGGGCGATGGAGGAGACGGAGGCGCGCCTCTCCGTGATCCACGCCCGCGCGATCGACGACACGCGCCGGAGGAAGCGGCTCGCTCTCATCGATCCCCTGACGGAGGTTTACAACCGTTACTTCTTCGACGAGATCCGTCCCTCGGTGGAGCGGGAGGCCGCCGGCGGATCGGTCGTTCTCGTCGACGTCGATGAGCTGAAGACCATCAACGACACGGAGGGGCACGAGGAGGGGGACAAGGCGATCTGGACGATCGCCACGGGCATCAAGAAGCTCATTCGCGGCGCGGACTTCCTCATTCGCTGGGGCGGCGACGAGTTCCTCGTCATCCTGCCCGGGATGGACGAGGACCTGGCCAAGAAACGCTTCTACATGCTGCCGGGCAAGCTGGAGGAGGTCCGGCAGGCGCCGCGGCTCAAGGACCGGGCGTACCACCGCTTTCTGGCCGCGTCGGTCGGGGTCGCGCACTTTTCCCGGCGCATCCCGCTCGAGCAGGCAATCGAGAAAGCCGACGGCGTAATGTACGAGCGCAAGAAGGCGCACAAGGAGATGCGGGGATAGGGGTTGGGGGTCAGGTCTCCACTTGCCACTTTGCGCCGCAAAGTGGCAAGACCGGTCCGGCTCGCCTACCATCCCGGCGGTTCGTGAATACCTGACCCCCAACCCCCTTCCTGATACCGTCCTCTCCATGAACTACCACTGGACCATCTGCCCCGCCTGCTCCTGCCAGGTCGCCGTCAACTGGACCGTGCGGCCCGAGGGGGTTTCCGGGTCTCTGCGTCGCTGGTCGAGCGATCGGACGATCAACGACGGCCGCCCCTTCCTCGCGAAAGACGCCGCCGCCGCGCTCACGGCAACCTGCGTCTGCGGAGCCGCGATCCCGCTGCCGGAGCGCCCCGACGCCGTCGGCGGCGAGAGATCGGACGATCTGCGCGTCTCCCTGACGGAGAGCGGCCCGACCCGCGTCGGTTGAAGCGCGTTCCGATCGAGGACTCCCTCGATCTCCACTCTTTCCTCCCCCGCGACGTCCCCTCCGTCGTCTCCGAATACCTCGACGAGGCCCTCCGTCGGGGTTACCGGGAGGTGCGTCTCGTCCACGGCAAGGGCAGGGGTGTCCGGCGCGCGGAGGTGCGGCGGCTCCTCGAGGCGGATCCGCGGGTGGCCGACGCGTTCGACGCCCCGCCGGAGCGCGGCGGTTTCGGCGCGACCGTCGTGGTGCTCAAAGACTAGACCGCTTCGACCTCGACCTTCACCGGCATCGCGGCGCGCGCCACCTTCGAGATGATGCAGTACTTCTCGGCGAGCTGGAGGGTCTTCTCGACCTTCGGCCCTTCCGCCGTGAGAAGCGTCCGCGGCACGCGGGCGTGAATGACCGCGGCCGTCAGGCGGAACCCGCCGGCCGGGTCCGGGCCCAGGCTGCCGGTCACGCGAACGGCCGGCTCGGTGTGGGCGACCTGGAGCTTCTTGAGGAAGATCGCCCACGTGTTCACGAAACACGCGGCGAGTGCTCCGAGCAGCAGCTCTTCCGGATTTCCCGCGCCCCCCGCTCCCCCGAGCTCGCGCGCGCCGGCGATCGGGATCTCGATCCCGCCCTGGCCGATGCGGAGACCGCCGGAGCCCGTCGCGTCCCCCTTCCAGGCGGCCGACGCCTCGAAGTGCATTTCCGGCGGGGAGGGCGGCGCCTCCCGGACCGACGCTCGGGCGGACCCGTCGGCCTGCGAGTCGTGAACGTTCTTTCCGGAAGGAATCTCGCTGTCCGTCATCTCGGGGGATCATAGCCCGCGTGCGATTCGGGACTCGGGACCCGGGACGAACCCGGCGGCTCTTCTTCCTCGTGCTGTTGTCCTGCGAGTGCGCGACGCGGCCGAGCCCGACCCCCGAGGCCGTGCGGCGCTCGGTCAACCCGCCCGCGATCGTGGAAGGTCGCGTCGTGGATCCGCAGGGCGCCGCGATCGCCGGCATCTCCGTGAAAGGCCTTCCGCGCGACAAGGATCTCGGCTGGTCACCCGCTTCGGTCACCGACGGCGGCGGCCGGTTCCGGCTGGAGCTCGTCGCGCCCGGCGAGTACGGATTCCTCCTGTTCTGGAACGGCGTCGCCGTGGTCACGTCGCGCGCGGACGACCCGTCGCGCATCCTCGTGAAGGTCGGACCGGGAGAGCGCCGCGGCGGACTCCAGATCGTCTTCCGGCGCGACGAGTGGGAACGTCGGGCGGAGTAAGCTAACCGCCCGATGAGGAGCGAAGCGACCCGGGAGCCGCGGCGCGTGCGTTGCGCGATCAACGGCGAGGAGCGGGACGTCTGGGAGGGCTATCGGCTCTGGGACGCCGCCCTCGACGCCGACGCACGACTCTGGAAGTGGTGCGGGGGGCAGGGCCTCTGCACGACCTGCGCGGTGCTGCCGCTCGCCGGCGCGGAGAACCTGTCGCCGCCCGAGCGGCTCGAACGCTTCTCGCTCGCGACGTGGTGGCTCGGCAAACCGATTGCTTTCGTCCGGAAGCGCTGGAAGGGCCGGGCGATCCGGCTGGCGTGCCAGACGTACGTCCGCGGACCCGTCGAGGTGGCCGGCATCTTCGGGCGGAAGGCAAAGAAGGTCCGGGCCGCTCACGGGCTTCCGTAGGCGTCGTCGTTTGAAGCGCGCCGGTCGCGGCGCTCTCCGCGCCCTCGTCGTCGCGTCAGTCGCCGGCGCGCTGTTCGTCGGCGCCTCGTGGCTGGCCGCGCGCCGGCTCGCGGGGAAGCTCGTCTCGGGGACGGGCCTCGGCCCGACGATTTCGACGCGGGAGGGCTTCCTCTCAGCGCTCGAAAACGCCGCGCCGATCGTCCGGGAGTTCCGGCACGCGGGCAGCGCGCGCGATCCGGTCGAGCTCGCGGCGACGTTTGCTTCGCCGGGCGACCCCGCGACGCGACCGACCATCCTCTTCCTCCACGGCAAGGGGGGACATTCCTCCGAATGGGAGCCGGACGCGCGGCGCGCGCTCGCGCTCGGCTACAACGTCCTCGTCCCGGACCTTCGCGGCCACGGGGGATCCGGCGGCGGCTACATGACGTTCGGATTCCTCGAGAAGGACGACCTCGGCAACGCCATCGCGGCGGCGCACGAACTGTGGGGGATCGACCCGCAGCAGCTCGGAGTCCAGTCCTGCTCGGCCGGCTCGTCCGTCGCGCTCGAGCTCGCCGCGGTCACGCCCGGGATCGAAGCCATCTGGCTCGAGTCCCCGTTTGCCGACCCGCGTGAGATGGCGCGCCACTACCTCTCCGCGGCGACCGGAATCCCCGCGCCGCTCCTTTCACTCGTCACGCGGTGGGCGGTCGCGCTCACGCTCGCGCGGGTGAAGCGGGACCTCAAGATCGAGGAGGTGCCCGGAGGGCTCGAGAAGGCCGACCCGCTCGAGGCGATGGCCCGCGTCCGCTGTCCGGTCGCGCTCGTCTACGGCGACGCGGACCGTCTCGTCCCGCCCCGCTTCGTCGAGCGGCTCGTCGACGCTCTGCCCGCAGGAAGCGAGGTCTTCCGGGCCGCGGGCGCGGGGCACTGTCACCACGACAACCAGGCGCAGGTCGTGGCCCGCGAGGAGTACCTCCGCCGGTGGACCGATTTCTTCCGGGAGCACCTACCGGTTCGAGGCTGAACCTCGCTTGCGGGGATCTTCGGTGCGGCCCTTCAACTGTCCGCACGCGGCGGAAGCGTCCGGGCCACGGCTGCGACGGACCGTCACCGGCACGCCGGCGTCCTTCAACGCCGCGGCGAAGCGGTCGATCGTTCCCTCGTCCGGGCGCTTCCAGCCGGGAAGGTAGACGGGGTCCTCGTTCAGGGGAATGACGTTGACCTTGGCCCGGATGCCGCGGAGGAGCCGCGCGAGCTTCCGAGCTTCTTCCGGCGAATCGTTCCGGCCGGCGATCAGGACGTACTCGACGGTGATGCGGCGGCGGGGCTCGAGCGGCCATCCGCGCATCGCCTGGAGGAGTCCTTCGAGCGGATAGACCCGCGTGATCGGCATGAGAGCGGCCCGCGTCTCCGGGTCGGCCGCGTTCAGCGACACGGCGAGATTGGGTCGAAGCGGGCGCCCTCCGAAGGCCGCGAACGCCGGAGTGATCCCGGAGGTGGAGACCGTCACGCGCCGCGCAGGGAGGATCTCGAAGAGGACGTCGAGCGCGGGGAGGAGTCCCTCCGGGTTCAGGAACGGCTCGCCCATCCCCATGAACACGACCCGCAACCCCTCCGGCCGGCCGCCGACGTCGTCCACGACGGCCGCGAGCTGACCGACGATCTCACCGGCCGTCAGGTTGCGTCCGGCGCCCAGCCGTCCCGTCACGCAGAAAGCGCAATCGACGGCACAGCCCGTCTGCGACGAGAGACAGACGGTGAACTTGCCGGGAGCTTCACCCCCTCTCGCTCCGGGAGAGGGCCGCGGTGAGGGCGCGGCATCGGGACGGACGCTCCTCGCGTCCTCGAACTCGTTGACTGCCGCCGCACTCGCGTCTCCCGGCATGAACACCGCTTCGACGAGCGCTCCGTCCTCGAGGCGCAATCCGTATTTCACGCTTCCGTCGCGGGACGGCTCGCGGCGCACGATCTGCGGCAATCCGATCGGCATCTCGGCGTCGATCCGATCCCGCAGCTCGCGCGGCACCTCGTGGATCTCGGCGGCCGAGCGCGCGCCTCGCCGGTGAAGAGCGTCGAAGATCTGCCGCCCGCGGTACTCGGGCACACCCCAGCTCTGCGCCTGCGCCTCCCACTGCGAACGGGACAACCCGAGGGCCCGGGGAGAGGGTCTGGAAGCGGTCATGGCCGTCGTGCGGCCGCCGGGAGCGGCCCGCTCAGTCGCTCTTGAGAGAGCGGACGCGGCGGGCCGAGCGGGCGAGGCGGGTGGTGACAGTGCGACGGTTGCGCACCTTGCGGGTCGGATCGATGCCGACGGACTTCAGGAATCGCAGGTCTTTGACGTTGATGCGGAACGCGGCGCGCTCCTCCCCCGGCTCGAGCCCGCGCGCCGAGGAGCGCGACCGCGAGCTTCCGCGCCCTTCCCGCCGGTTCACTCCGACCTTCGCGTCGAGCACCATGTACAGGTTGTAGCCCTCGTCGCGGATCCGCTGAATGGAATCGTGCACGCGACCCGAGCCCGAGATCGACTCGTTGATCGCCTGACCCAGCTCCTTCAGCATCTCGCGAAGGTGATCGTTCAACTCCATGACCGCGGCGATTATCCACTCCGGTTCGCGGAAGCGTCAAGCATGGTCGGCGCTCCGCTTTGGTGCTATCCTGTTGCGCCGACTCTCCTGCCACCCGTGCGCGTACCGCACACGAGCTGATACCTTCTCTGCGATGTTTTCCTTCTTCGCGCACCTCGCCTGCACGAAGTGCGGCGCGACGTACGAACGCGACAGCCGGTTCGGCGTCTGTCCCGCGCCGGGCTGCGGGCGCCCGCTCTTCGCGCGCTATCACGACCGCGCGCTCGAGCGCGACGCGATCTCCGAGCGACCGCGCGGCATCTGGCGCTGGAGCGAGATGATGCCGGTCGAGAGACCCGAGAACGTCGTCTCGCTCGGCGAGGGCGGCACGCCGCTTCTGCGCGCCGAAAGACTCGGCGCCCGCGCGGGCTTCGCGGATCTTCGAATCAAGGACGAGTCGGGAAACCCGACCGGGTCCTTCAAGGCGCGCGGCCTGTCGGCGGCGGTGTCGAAGGCGAAAGAGCTCGGGTTCCAGCGCATCGCGCTGCCGAGCGCGGGCAATGCCGGCGGCGCCGCCGCCGCCTACTCGGCCCGCGGAGGTCTGTCCTGCGACGTCTTCCTCCCGAGGGACACGCCGCCGCTCTTTTCCTCCGAGTGCGAGCGGTACGGCGCGCGGGTCACGCTCGTCGACGGGCTGATCGACGCGTGCGGCAAGCTCGTGGCGGAGGGCGCGGCGAAGGGAACGTGGCACGACGTCTCGACCTTGAAGGAGCCGTACCGCGTCGAGGGGAAGAAGACGATGGGCTACGAGCTCGCGGAGGACCTCGGCTGGGAGCTGCCCGACGCGGTGCTCTACCCGACGGGCGGCGGGACCGGCTTGATCGGGATGTGGAAGGCGTTCGACGAGATGGAGCGGCTCGGGTGGATCGGCCCGAAGCGGCCGCGCATGATCGCGGTCCAGGCCGCCGGCTGCGCGCCCATCCCGAAGGCGTTCGAGGAGGGCAAGGCCGAGGCGGAGCGGTGGAGCGGCGCCGCGACCTACGCGTCGGGCCTGCGCGTGCCGAAGCCGTTCGCCGACTTCCTCATCCTCGCTTACGTGCGCGAGTCGGGCGGCGACGCGGTCGCCGTGACCGACGATGAGATGCGCGCCGCCGAGGACGAGATCGGCGCGGCGGAGGGGTTGTTCGTCTGTCCGGAAGGCGCGGCGACGTGGGCGGCCGCGAAGAAGCTCGCGGACGCCGGACGGCTGGAGCGGGGCTCGCGGATCGTGCTCTTCAACACCGGAACCGGATTCAAGTACGTCCGCTGATTCGTTTTCCCGTTTCCTGTTTTCCGACCGGATAGAATTGCGGGTTCCATGAGATTCGACTCTCTGCGCCCCCGTCTCGACCCGATCCTCCCGACGGTGGAGAAGCCGGGGCGCTACGTGGGGCTCGAGCGCAACGTCGTCCGCAAGGATCTCCCGGCGCGGGCGGTGACCGTCGCCCTGGCCTTCCCCGATACGTACGAGATCGGGATGAGCCACACGGGCCTGAAGATCCTCTACGAGATCGTGAACCGCCGCGAAGATTTCGCGTGCGAGCGGACGTACGCACCC
This sequence comes from Thermoanaerobaculia bacterium, assembly GCA_035457525.1. Classification (GTDB taxonomy): domain Bacteria; phylum Acidobacteriota; class Thermoanaerobaculia; order UBA5066; family Gp7-AA6; genus Gp7-AA6. Next base: position 14,892 of record DATIBN010000073.1, read on the forward strand.
TGGGTGGACCTCGAGGCCCGCATGCGCGCGGAGCGGATCCCGCTCTTCACCGTCGAGTCGTTCGTCCCGGTCGCCGACTTCGACGTCGTCGGCTTCTCGCTCCAGTCGGAGCTCAACTACTCCAACGTCCCGAACATGCTCGACCTCGCGGGGATTCCGGTCTGGCAGCGCGACCGAGGGGACGGCGATCCGATCGTCCTCGGCGGGGGGCCGTGCACCGCGAACCCCGAGCCGGTCGCCGACTTCTTCGACGCGTTCCTGATCGGCGACGGGGAGGAGGCGCTCCCCGTTTTTCTCGACGCGCTGAGGGAGGCGCGGGCGGCCGGCCTCGCCCGCCGGGACGTGCTCGCGCGCCTCGCGTCGCTCGACGGCATCTACGTCCCGTCGTTCTACGACGTCGCCTACCGGGAAGACGGCCGGATCGCCGCGATCGTCCGCAACGACCCGCGCGCGCCGGAGCGGGCGCGCCGCACGTGGGTGCCGGTCCTGAAACCCGAGTACTACCCGGACAAGCCGATGGTCCCCTCCGTCGAGATCGTGCAGGACCGCCTGGGCCTGGAGGTCATGCGCGGCTGCACGCAGGGGTGCCGCTTCTGCCAGGCGGGCTACTGGTACCGCCCGGTGCGCGAGCTCGATCCCGGCGACGTCGTGAAGATGACGAAGTCGTTCATCGCCGAGTCGGGATGGAGCGAAGTCGGGCTCCTCTCCCTCTCCACCGCCGACTACTCGCAGATCGAGCCGCTCGTGCGGTGTCTCGCGCCGGAGCTTTCCGACCGGCGGGTGTCGATCTCGCTTCCGTCGCTGCGCGCCGAGGCCTTCTCCGTCGGTCTCGCCGACGCCGTGTCCGAGGTCCGGAAATCCGGCTTCACCTTCGCGCCGGAGACCGGGTCGGACCGCCTCCGCCGCGTCATCAACAAGACCTTCACGAACGCGGACATGATCCAGGCCGCCGACGTCGCCTTCGGGCGGGGGTGGGACCTCATCAAGGTGTACACGATGATCGGCCTCCCGACCGAGGACAAGCCGGATCTCGACGAGCTCGTCCTCCTGGTCGAGGGGATCCTGGCGCAGGGCC
>DATIBN010000074.1:0-10472 GCA_035457525.1 Thermoanaerobaculia bacterium
CGAGCCGCGGCTTCTCGATCGCGCGGGCGCGCCGCGCGAGCGTCAGGAACTCTCCGCCCGTACCGACAGCGTGCCGGAAGCTCCTCCTCAGGTCGGCCGCACCACGCGCGGGCGCGGGCACGAGTCGCCGGCTGCGGCGCGTGGCCAGCTTCGACGCCAGCCGCGTGAGGAGCCGCTCCATCGCCGTCAGGTCCGACGCGGAACACTCGTCGAACGGTTTGCGGCGGAGCAGAGCTTCGGGACTCCAGCCCGGGGTCTCCCCGCCGGAAGCCTCGGTGATCGAGCCGCTCCCGCGCTCGCCGGTCGGTCCGCCGCGGCCGGGGCGTGCGAGGGGACGGCCCCGCGCCGGCGCCGCCGTTCGACGGGACGGGCTCGTCCCCGGCGCTTCGGCGGCCCAGAGGCGTGCGAAGAGCTCGTCGAAGACGGCGCGGTCGCGCCGTCGGATCTTCAGCGCCGCCGAGAGCGCGCGATGCACCTCCGCACGATCCGACACGTCCACCAGCGTGAGAGCCGCGACTGCGTCCACCTCGTCGGCGAGCCCCGCCGTTATGCCACGTTCGCGCAGCTCCCGCGCGAACCGGGCCACGTGGGCGACGAGGTCGTCGGTCACGGCGCGACGACCTCGGCTTCCCGGGCTTCGCGAACGAGCGCGGCGAGATCGGCGCTCGTCATCTCGGAGAGGTCGTGGCGGTCCTTCAGGAGACAGCCCAGCGTCTCCTCGACCGTTTCGGCGTCGAGTTGATCCCGGTGAAGTCGGATGAGCGCCTTCGCCCAATCGATGGTCTCCGCGACGCCCGGGGATTTCGCCAGCCGGCGTCCGCGAAGCGCCTGGAGGAACCGTCCGATCTCCCCGGCGAGACGCCGGCTCGCTTCGGGGACCTGCGCCCGGATGATCCGGACCTCCTTCTCCAGGCTCGGATGCTCGATGTAGAGGTAGAGGCAGCGGCGACGCAAAGCGTCCCCGAGCTCCCGGCTGCCGTTCGAGGTGAGGATGACGTACGGCACGTGCTCGGCGCGGATCGTGCCGAGCTCCGGGATCGTGACCTGGAAGTCCGACAGGACCTCCAGCAGGAAGGCCTCGAACCCGTCGTCGGCGCGATCGACTTCGTCCACGAGAAGAACCGGCGGCCCCTCGCGCCGGGTGATCGCCTTCAGGAGCGGGCGTTCGAGGAGGTAGTCGCGGCCGAAGATGATCTGCTCGATCTCGGAAGGTGCGCGCCCCTCGTCCTCCGCCATCCGCAGGCGCAGCATCTGCCGCTGGTAGTTCCACTCGTAGAGGGCGGTCGAGACGTCGAGACCTTCGTAGCACTGCAGCCGGATGAGCTCCGTGTCGAGGAGCCGCGCGAGCACCTTGGCGATCTCCGTCTTCCCCACACCGGCGTCCCCCTCGACGAGGAGCGGCTTGCGCATCTCCTTCGCCAGGAAGACCGCGGTCGCGATGTCGGGTCCGGCGATGTAGCCGTGTTGCTCCATCGCCTCCTGGATCGCCCGGATCTCCGGTCTCACCGCGAGAGCCCCGGCGGAGTGGACGGGAGGGCGGCAACGTAGCGCTCCGGAGCCACCACGAAACGATCCCGGCAACCCTGGCAGCAGAAATAGTAGGTCCGGCCGTTGAACTCCGTACGGGCCGCGGCCGTCGCGACCGAGACCGTCATGCCGCAGACCGGGTCGCGCTCCTCCTTCGCCGGAGGCGGGCTCGCCACCGCGGACTCGCGCTCCTCGCGCCTGCTGCTCTCCGACTGCACGATCTCGGCGAGGATGGAGAGTGCGATCTCGCCGGGCGTCCGGGCGCCGATGTCGAGGCCCGCGGGGTTGTGGATGAGACCCACGGACTCGGGAGACGCGCCGCGGGCCGAGAGCGTCTCACGCATCTGCCCGAAACGCTTCGAGCTCGCCACGACCGCGAGGTACGCGGGCTCGAGAGCGAGCGCGGCGAGAACCGAGTCCTCGTCGCTGTCCCCCATCGTGGCGACCACGGCGAACCTCCGCGCCGCCGGCGACGGACCGCCGGACGCGACGGGGGCCCTGGCGTCCGCTCCCACGCGGTCCGCCTCGGGGAACGCGGCGCGGTCCGCCTCGGGGTCGGCGGCGTCGATCGAATAGCCCATCGCCTTGCCGAGTCGCGAGAGCGCCCGCGCCACCGGAGAGAGGCCGAAGATCACGAGCCTCGGCGCCGGAAGGACGGGTTCGATGTAGACGTCCACGCTTCCTCCGCTGTGACAGGTCATGGGAAAAACCGAGACACCCTTACGGCGGTCCGACGAGGGGTCCGGCGTCAGCGCGATCAGGCGGGGCGCGCCGTCGGAGAGCGCACGGAGCGCCTCGGCGGCGACGACCGGCTGCGTACAGCTGCCCCCGACCCATCCCCGGAAGGTCCCGTCCGGCGTGACGAGCGCCATGTCACCGGGCTGGCCCGAGAAGGGAGCTTCCCGCCGGACGACGGTCGCCAGCGCGAACGCCTCTCCGCGGGCAGCGAGGTCGGCGGCGAGGGCGAGGAGATCGGGGCGCATCGGCGACTATCCCGAAGCGAGCGAGGATCGGGCGCGCTCGTAGTCGTCCGGCACGTCCACGTCGGCGAGCGCCTCCGCCGGCCAGAAGACGACCGCCGCTTCACTTCGGTGCTTCTTCACCACTTGCTTGCCGCACCCTTCTCCCTCCATCGCCCCGAGCTCCGGGAAGAGGGAGCGGTCGTAGAGCATCGGCGGGGCGTTGACCCCGGCGTAGTCGGAGACGACGAGCGGCGCCGCCGTCTCCCGGTAGCGCTCCACGAGCGTCTCGATCATGGAGGCCGTGACGAACGGCATGTCCGCGAGGATCACGACCACCGCTCGGGTATCCGCCGGGAGGGCGGCGATGCCGGCCCGGAGCGAGACGTTCACTCCGCGCGCGTAGTCCGGGTTCACGACCGTCCGGCAGGGAATCCCGGCAAGCTCGGCGCGGGCCCGTTCGGCGTCGTGACCCAGGACGACGACCACCGGATCGAGGCCCGCGGAGACCGCGCGCCCGGCCGCCCGGCGCAGGATCGATTCCCCGTCGAGCGGGAGGAGCATCTTGTTCCGGCCCATCCGGTTCGAGGCTCCGGCGGCCAGGATCACTCCGGCGACGGGCCCGGTCCTCTCAGGTTGCGTGGATCGCCCCCTCTCTCTCGCGCAGATGGAGCGGCCCGCGGGAAGCGCGGACGGCGAGCAGCTCCGCCACGATGCTCAGGGCCACCTGCTCCGGGCCCTCCGCGCCGATGTCGAGACCGACCGGGCCGTAAACGCGCCCGACTCCGATCCCGCCGACGTCGCCCAGGATCTTCGCGGTGCGCGCGCGCGGGCCCAGAAGTCCGACGTACGGGACTCCGGCCTCGAGCAGTCGCCGGACCCACTCCCGGTCCTGCGCGAACGAGTGCGTCTTGACGACTGCGTACGCGCGGGGGCCGAGCGGGAGACCATCCGTGCCTTCCTCGGCCCTCCGCAGGAACACGCGCGCGGCGCTCGGGAACCGTTCCCGCGAGAGGTAGGCCGGGCGGTGGTCCACCACGGTCACTCGGAATCCGGCATCCGACGCGTAAGCGCAAAGCGGGATCGAGTCGTCTCCGGCTCCGAAGACCACGAGATGCGGCGGGGGTGTCTGGACCTCGGTGAACACGCGGAATGCGCCGACGTCATGGAGACTGGACTCGCCGCCCGCGAACAGGTGTGCCGCCTGGCGCGCGAGCTCGCGGTCGAGCCCCGCGTCCCCGGTCGAGCCGGCGAGGATTCCCTCGAGGCCGAAGACGACGGCGGACCCCACGCGGGAATCCCCCCCGACGACGGTCGACACGCCGAACGGGACCTCGCCCTCCAGCAGCTCGCGGACGCGGGCCGTGACCTCTGTTGCGGTCGCGTCCCCGGCGGGCTGAACGAAGATGTCCACGGATCCGTTGCAGCCGAGTCCCAGGCCCCAGACCTTGTTGTCGTCGGAGCCCGTGTCGTAGTGCAGGAGCCGGGGAGTTCCGTCACCCATGACCGAAAGACCCACCTCGCGGACGTCCGCCTCGAGGCATCCGCCGCTGACGCCTCCGCTCGTGGTGCCGTCGTCCTCGATCAGGAGCTTCGCGCCCGGACGCCGGTACGCGGAACCTTCGATTCGGACGACCGTCGCGACTGCCGCCCGCCGTCCGGCCGCGCCGAGCTGCCCCACGCGAGCGAGGATCTCCGTCGTCTCTTTCCAGTGCTTCACGCGGTGCCGATCGAGAAGGTTCGGAATCTATACCCCGGGTCCGGGAGCGTCAAACGAATCAATCTGTTCTTGAGACGAAGGCTGCGGACCTAGTCGTCGCGTCTTCGCTCCCGCATCAGCCAGAGGAACAGCACGACCGCGGCGGCGGCGAGGCCGAGGCTTCCCCAGTAGAGGACGAGGTCGAGCGAGATGCGGGGCAAGCCCGCAAAGTCTACCGTCCCCTGACCGGAATTCGCCCGCTCACTGCGTTCCGGAGGCGGTCGCCGGAAACCAACTGCGGGTCGCCACGCATGCCCGGCACACCGACAACATTACCGGGACCTCGACGAGAACGCCGACCACGGTCGCCAGGGCCGCGCCCGAGCCGGGACCGTAGAGCGCGATCGCGGTCGCCACCGCGAGCTCGAAGAAATTGGAGGCTCCGATCAGGGCGCCCGGAGCGGCCACCGCGTACTCGACGCCCGCCAGCTTCATGAGGCCGTAGGTCAAGGAAGAGTTGAAATACACCTGGATCAGGATCGGTATGGCGATGAGCAGAACGTGAAGCCAGCGGCCGGTGATGTTCTCCGCCTGGAAGGCGAAGATGAGCACGAGCGTGGCGAACAACGCCGCCGTCGTCACGGGCGCAAAGAGCCGCACGAACCGATCCTGGAACCATGCGGCGCCGTGCCGGGCGATCAACAGCGCGCGGCTCGCCGCCCCGAGAGCGAGGGGAACGACGACGAAAACGAGAACGGACATGAGCAGGACCCGGAAGGGCACTTCGAGGCCGGCCGCTCCACTGACGAGCAGCTTGACGATGGGCGCGAAGGCCACCAGCATCACGAGGTCGTTGACCGATACCTGCACGAGCGTGTACGCGGGGTCGCCGTCCGCGAGATACGACCAGACGAAGACCATCGCCGTGCAGGGAGCGGCCGCGAGGATGATGACGCCGGCGGTGTACTGGCCTGCGAGGTCCGGACCGATCCACGGCGAGAAGACGTGACGGAAGAAGAGCCAGCCGAAGAACGCCATGGAGAACGGCTTGACGAGCCAGTTGACGAACAGGGTGACGAGGAGGCCGCGGGGCTTTCGCCGGACGCCGGCGATCGACCGGAAGTCGATCTTCAGCATCATAGGATAGATCATCAGCCAGATGAGGATCGCGATCGGAACGTTGATGTGCGAGCCCTCGCCGAACTCGAGGCGCGACAGCGCGGCGGCGAGACCCGGGAGCGTTTTTCCGAGAAGAAGACCCAGCACCATGCTCGCCGCGACCCACAGGGAGAGATAGCGCTCGAACGGATTCATCCGCCGGGGCGCCGCTGGCCGGGGCTGGAGCGGCTCCCGCGCCGACTCCGGAGCATCGCCCGCGGTCATCGGAATGCCGGCCTAACGGCCGGCGGCTCGAGAGGCGGGCTCTCGTGAAGCACGGACCGCCGGCGCCGCGGATCGGGCGGCCGCGGGGGCGGACTCCGCTTCCGGAGGAAGACCCGCCGGGGCCGTTCCCCCATTGATCCCGACGGACCAGACGTAATCGCGCAACGCCTTCGTCACGGCGTCGGGGTCGTTCAGAAACGCCTTCGCCGCCTCGTCTCCCCCGAGCAGGCGCGCGAACTCCGCGCGGTCCGCCGCGAACGTCGGCGCGTCGAGGAGCGCCGCGATCGGCGACACGCGATGGCCGTCGTCCCCTTTCGGGAAGTTCGTCGGCATCCGCGTGCCTGGCATCCACTCGTCGGGACGCTTGATCCAGTCGGCGATCCAGTCGTGACGGAGTCGCGTCGCCGCCATCTGCAGGTTCGGCGCGAGCGACGCGCGGTCGACGCCGGGGGCGTTCATCTCCTGCTCGTTGCGCGGATGGCACTGCCGGCACCGGAGCATCTCGAACACCTTCCGCCCCGCGGCCCACCGGCCCGGGTCGGTCACGTAATCTCGGGCGAGGAAGGGATAGGACGCCCGGTCGAGCGACGCGAAGTACTTCGTCAGGTCGTTCAGCTCCGCCGCGGTGAAGCCGAACGTCGGCATGTGCACCTCGAGCCACGGGCGGATCTGCCCGGTCTTCGGCGCCTTCAGGAACGAGAACAGCCAGTCGCTCTGAACCTTCGCGCCCTGGCCCTGGATGATCGGAGGCGCGAGCGACGGGTCGGCGACGAGCGAACGGAACGAACCTCCTACTCCCTCGATGACGTGGCATCCCTGACAGTTGTGGCTCTTGACGATCCGGCGGCCCCGCTCGATCGCCTCCTCGTCCGGCGACAGCCGCTTCCGCGCCGTCTCGGAGGCGTTCAACTCCTGGAAGCCGAGCACGGCGGTCACGATCTGGTCGCGCTCGCGCTGGGAGAGGTGGAAGTCGGGCATCCGGTATTTCTCTTCCCAACCGCGCGCGTGGTCGCGGTCGAAGATCCTCGGGTTGCGGAGCTTCGTCTCGAACCAGTCGTGCCGCGTGTGCGGGATGTGGAGGAAGCCGAAGTCGAGCAGGTGAACGGCCTTCGATCCCTCCTCGGTGAGCTCGGTCCCGATCGGCTTGGCGTTCTCGAAGCCGGGGATGGCGTGACACGCGAAACAGCCATAGTGCGAGATGAGCTTCTCGCCGGCGTAGACCTCCTTCGCGCGCAGGTCCATCTTCGCGAGTGCAGCCTTCGCGTCGATCAGCGTCTTGTCCGCCATCTCGAAGTAGAGCGCGATCTTTTCGAGCGTCGCCGGATCCGTTCGCGGCAGCGCGGCCCGTTCGAACTCCGGAGGCGCTTTCAGCGTCGAGAGGTATTCGGCGATGTCGAGCGCCTCGGCAGGCGCGAGGCGCAGGTTCGGCATCTTCGTGTCCGGGCTCCACGCCTTCGGGTCCAGGATCCAGTGGTAGATCCAGTCGCGGCTCGCCTTCGACCCGATCCCCGCGAGGTTCGGGCCGAACTGGCGGTAGGTCCCGGCGAGGTCCCGCCGCGCGGCCGGGTCGGCGACGTGGCACCCGAAGCAGCCCCGTTCGGCGAGGAGGGTCTGGCCGCGGACCGGGTCGCCCTGACCGGCGACCGGCGGCACTTCCGCCCGGCGGGAGCGGTCGAAGAGATACGCGATGATCGAATTGACCATCACGTCGTTCTCGACCCGCCCCACGTCGTTCATGTGCTTCTGCGCGGGGGTCGGGGGCTTCGGCCCGGAGACGTCGACGAAGTTCTCGAGGTAGAAGAACTGCGGCATCCGCGTGGACGCGCGGAACGCGTCGGGCTTCATCACCCATCGCGTCGCCCAGTCGCGGCTGACCTTCGACGCGACCTTCTCGAGAGACGGCCCCACGCGGGGCAGGTTCTGTCTCTCGAATCCCTGGATCCGGTGGCAACCCCAGCAGCCGAGCTCCTCGATCGTCTTGATACCGGCGTCGAGGGTGGGCGCTTCGCGGAAGTTCGTCTCGGCCGCGTGGCAGCGGTAGCAGCCCGCCTCCGTGTACTTCATGGGCAGGATCGGGGTCTCGTTGAAGCGGTCGAACTTCCACCCGAGAGCTTCCGACCACTTCGCCTCTTCGCGGGGGTTCTCGGGCGAGTGGCCGGCGGACCAGAACGACGACGCCCGGTCCCGCCCCCCGTGACAGGGGCTGCAGCCGAAGAGCGTCACGGGATGCGGTGACTCGGTGCCCACCATCAGGTCGAGGCGCGGGTGCGTCCGGAAGACGGAGTTCAGCTTCGGGTCGTCGAAGCCCGTGCGGTCCGACGCGATGTGGCACGTCTGGCACCGATCGACGCGCGGGATCTTCATGAAGTTGACGTCGGTGTAGTGCTCGGGCAGCTGGACCTGCTGGATGCGCAGCGACGGGTTGACCATGTCGAGGATGGCGGCGTTGCGCAGCTTGAATATCGTGTCTTCGCGCAGGTCCCGGAACCGCTTGGAAGCCAGGCGGTAGTCGGCGGTCAGCTTCTCGATGGACGCCTCGACCGCTCCCCGGCGGGCGAGAAGCGCCTCGCGCCGCGTCTTGGCGGCGGTTTCCTCACCCTGGAGCCGCGCGAGCCGGAGCCGCTTCTCCTCGAGGTCCGCGGTGAGCTCGTCGAAGTCGCGCTTCTGGCGCGGCGCCGAGCGCGCGCGGGTCTCGATGGCGCGCTCGTACTTGTAGCGCTGCGCGTCGAGCGACGCTTTCGTGAACTTGAACTGCTGGTCCGCGAGGTAGATCTTCGGGTCCAGCTCCTTCAGCTTCGCCTCGAGTCGCGAGAGCTCGGTGCGGTGAGACCGGAGCTCGCGGTTGGCCTCTTTGAGCTCCGCCCGCAGCTTCTGGAGATCTCCCCCGAGCACCTCGCGCCGGGCGGCGAGCGCGGCCTCCCGGGTCTTCCTCGCTTCGATGCGGGCGAAGGCGCGCTGGATCCGCTTCCAGCCGCGGGAGTAGTCCTCCACGACCATCCCGATGAACACGACCGTCAGGAGGATCCCGGTCCATGCGAAGACGCGGTTCAGCCGCGGGATGTTGTAGTGGTGATCGATCGGCTCGGCGGGGGGTCGACGCGGCATCGGTTCAGATGTTGAAGCTGAACTCGGGGATATTGACGATGTACTTCAGGTTGAAGATCCACCGCAGGTACATCTTGATCGGCAGCGCCAGCATGATGAGCGCCAGGTTCACGAAGATGAGGTACCGCACCGTCCCCATCTTCTCGTAGAACCGCCGGAGCAGCGTCTTCGCGAGGATCGGCGGCAGGAGTCCCATGTAGAGCGCGACGAGACCGAGCCCGACGATCTCCCGGAAGAGCCAGAAGTTCGGCATCCGGGTCTTCAGGATCTTGATCCAGACGATCTCCGAGAGGTTGATGTTGTTCAGAGGGACGAGCTTGTTGATGTCCCAGAACTCGTAAGGACCGAAGAAGTTCCAGTTCGGGCCGCGCAGGAACGTGCCGAGCACGATCAGCACGCACCAGAGCACGAGAAACCCGATCAGGAAGAACGTGATCTCCCACTTGCGCTCGCGGAACGTGAAGTAGCCGTTCCCCTTGGGGTTCGTGTCGATGTAGGGGATCGCCATCAGGCCGACGATGATGAGCGACGGGAGAACCACGCCCGCCATCCACGGGTCGTAGTAGACCAGGATTTCCTGCAGCCCCAGGAAGTACCAGGGCGCCTTGGACGGATTCGGCGAGTCGCTCGGGTTCGCGGGCTCCTCGAGCGGCGCCTTCAGCACGATCGACCAGACGATCATGACCGCCATGACGACGACGAGGCAGATGAGCTCCACGTAGACGAGGTCGGGCCAGGAGAAGACCTTCTGCGTGGAGTCCTCCCCCTCGATGGTCGGACGGCCCTCCGCGATGCGCCGGTCGTTCTCGTAGGCGTTGTGCATCGCCCACCAGAAAAAGAACCCGACGAGGAAGATCATCCCGACGATGGGGACGTTGTCCGGGAGCGTGGCCACCTTGTTGAAGTTCGGGTCGAGGTACGAGAGGGCGAAGAAGAGCACGCCCGCGATCCCCAGGACGATGCCGCCCCTCTTCGTCCAGAGCGTCTTCCAGTGGATGGCGAGGACGAGGAGGACGAGCGAGATCGTGACGAGGTACTGGGGCGCCGAGAGGAAGTTGACGACGCCCTTGAGAGCGTTGACGACGGCCATGGACCCGGTTCTTCCCCCCTACACCGGGCCCGAGATGCCGCCGTCCTTGCGGACCCGCCAGAAGTGGACCGCCATGAGGAACGCGGCGACGAGCGGGATCCCGACGCAGTGGAGGACGTAGAAGCGCAGGAGCGCGCCGGCGCCGACGAAGCGGCCGCCGAGAAGCGCGAACCGCGCGTCGTTGGACGAGGTCACGAGCTGAATGTCGCCGATCTTGAGGAGCCCCGTCCCGGGCCCCTCGATCCCGATCAGGGGAGTCGCGGCCGCCATGTTCGATCCGACCGTGATCGCCCAGATCGCCAGCTGGTCCCACGGGAGCAGGTAGCCGGTGAACGAAAGGAGGAGCGTCAGCACCAGAAGGATGACGCCGATGACCCAGTTGAACTCCCGCGGCGGCTTGTACGAGCCGGTCATGAACACGCGGAACATGTGGATCCAGACGGTGATGACCATCGCGTGCGCGCCCCACCGGTGGACCTCGCGCATGATCCCGAACGGAACCTGTTCGCGCAGGTCGAGGATGTCGACGAAGGCGTACTCGACGGTCGGCCGGTAATAGAACATCAGCAGCAGGCCGGTGAACGTGAGGACGAGGAAGAGGAAGAACGTCACGCCGCCCGCGCACCACGTGTACCGCATCTTGACGCCGGACTTGCGGGTCTTGACGGGGTGGAGGTGGAGGACGACGTTTCCGAGCATCGCCAGGACG
>DATIBN010000075.1:0-3320 GCA_035457525.1 Thermoanaerobaculia bacterium
CTTCAAGACCGGGGGGATCCTCTGGGCGTCGCTGACGCTCGCCCTCCTGACGGTGCCGGTCGTCATCGTCGCGACGGAAGAGTCGCTCGCCGCCGTACCGCGGGGCGCTCGAGACGGCTCCTACGCGCTCGGCGCCACGAAGTGGCAGACGATCCGGCGGATCGTGCTCCCGGCGGCGGCCCCCGGGATCCTGACGGGTCTCATCCTGGCGATGGCGCGCGGCGCTGGCGAAGTCGCACCGCTCATGATCACCGGAGTTGTGAAGCTGGCGCAGGACCTCCCCTTCGACGCCAACCCGCCTTTCGTGCACCTGGAACGCAAGTTCATGCACCTCGGCTTTCACATCTACGACGTCGGGTTCCAGTCTCCCAACGTCGAAGCGGCGAAGCCGATGGTGCACCTGACGACGCTGCTCCTGCTCGGCGTCGTCATCGCTCTCAACCTGGCGGCGATCCTCATTCGCGAGCGCCTGCGGCGGAAGCTGCGCACGGCCACGTTCTGACGGACAATGACGTGGACACGATGACCGAAGCCCCTCCGACGCACGGCGTGGAGGTCCGCCGGCCCGAGGTGACGCGGCGCGAGCGGGCCGAAATCGCGGAGCTCCAGCCGGTCGTCGGCGGCGAGCTCGAAGCCGCCCGGTCCCGGGCGGTCATCTCGATCGACAAGCTCGACCTGTTCTACGGGGAGAAGCAGGCTCTTCACGGGATCACCATGGACGTGTTGCCGCGCCGGGTCACCGCGCTCATCGGCCCCTCGGGCTGCGGGAAGTCGACGCTCCTTCGCTGCCTGAACCGCATGAACGACCTGATCGACGGCGTACGCATCGACGGGCAGGTCCTCTTCGAGGGAACGGACATCTACGCCCCGGAGGTCGACGTCACCGAGCTTCGCAAACGCTTCGGGATGGTCTTCCAGAAATCCAACCCCTTCCCGAAGTCGATCTACGAGAACGTCGTGTACGGCCTGCGGATCCAGGGCGTCCGGAACAAGGCGACCCTCGACGAGGCGTGCGAGCGGTCACTGCAGAGGGCCGCTCTCTGGGACGAGGTGAAAGACCGGCTGGACGAGAGCGGTCTCTCGCTCTCGGGAGGGCAGATGCAGCGTTTGTGCATCGCCCGCGCGATCGCGGTGAACCCCGAGGTCGTGCTGATGGACGAGCCGGCCTCCGCCCTCGATCCGATCGCCACGGCCAAGATCGAAGAGCTCATCTACGAGCTGAAGGAGCATTACACGCTCGTGATCGTGACCCACAACATGCAGCAGGCGGCGCGCGTGTCGGAATTCACCGCCTTCTTCATGCTCGGGCGGCTGGTCGAGTACGACCGGACCGACAAGATCTTCACGAATCCGGCGCAGAAGATCACCGAGGACTACATCACCGGACGCTTCGGGTAGGAGCACGAGGAATGAAATCGCCCGCATCCCGGAGCCGGACGGCCCCGCCGGCCGTCCACGAGTCGTCCGGCTCGATGAAACGAATCGCGTTGATCGAGGACGACGCGGACATCGCCTACACGATCCGGCTGAATCTGCGGAAGGAGAAGCGGTATCTCGTCGAGCATTACGTTTCGGGGCTGGCCGCTCTCGCGGCGCTCCAGGAAAAGCCCTTCGATCTGGTGATCCTGGACCTGAACCTGCCCGACATCGACGGGCTGGCGCTGTGCCGCGAGCTGCGCCGCGCCGACGAAACCCGGAAAATCCCGATCATCATGCTCACCGCCCGGGTCGAAGAGCGCGACAAGCTGCTCGGGTTCGACATCGGGGCGGACGACTACATCACCAAACCCTTCTCGATGAGGGAGCTGGTCGCGCGCGTCAACGCGCACCTGCGGCGCGTGGCGTCCTTCGAAACGTCGGAAGAGGAGATCTTCGACGACGGGGAACTCCACGTGGACCGCGCGCGGTTCGAAGTCCGCCGGAAGGGGCAGCGCGTCCACCTGACCAAGAAGGAGTTCGACCTCCTGTGGATGCTCATCCGGAACCGTTCGCGAGTCGTCAGCCGCGACGCGATCCTCGCCCGGCTCTGGGACTACGATTCGGAGGTGGAAACGCGGACGGTGGACGTCCACATCCGCGCGCTCCGGCGCAAGCTCGGAGAGGGGCGGATCGAAACGGTGGTCGGCCTGGGCTACCGGTATCGCGACACCGACTCCACGGGGTGACTTGAGCGGCGGTGTGAAAGCTGCGGCTCCAGCGCGCCGCGCGCGGGGCGGCGCTTGAGTCTCCGGGCCCGGCTGACGCTCTTCTTCCTCCTGCTGGCGGCCGGGGGAGCCGCGGTGCTCATCGGCGTCATCGACCGGACCCTCCACCGCGTGGTGGACGAGCGGACGGCGGAACGACTGTCGCTCGAGCTCGACCATCTCGCCGACGATCTCGGTCGCGTGAAGGACGAGTCCGAGCGCGACGTCCTTCTCCGCCGTGCGGCCGTGACCCTCGCATGCCGGATCACCCACGTCGCTCCCGACGGCCGGGTGCTCCACGAGACCGGGCTGCCGCCGGCCGAGGTCGCACGAATGGAGAACCACGGATCGCGCGAGGAGGTTCGCGAAGCTCTCGCCGGCGACCGGGGTGAGTCCCAGAGGTACTCGACGACGACGCGAACGGAGATGCTCTACCGCGCCCGGCGGCTTCACGACGGAAGCGTGCTCCGTCTGGCGGTGTCTGCGGAACACCTCGAGGAGCGGGAAGCCGGATACCGGTGGCGTGCTCGCGGGGCGGTCCTCGCCGCTTCGGCGCTCCTCTTCCTGATCGGGGCGATCGCCGCCGCCCGCCTCACGCGGCCGATCGACGAGCTCACGCGAGCGGCCGCCGCGATCGCCGCGGGAGACTACGAACGCCCCCTGCCGGCGATCGAAGGCGAGCCGCTGGGGCGGCTCGGGCGGGCCCTTCAGAGGATGAAAGACTCGCTGGCCGCGGCGGTCGCCCGCGCCGAGTCGGAGCGCCGGCTGACGGCGACGGTCTTCGAGCGCCTCCCCGACGGCCTCGTGATCGTGGACGAGCGGCTCCACGTCCTGGAAGCCAACGAGCGCTTCTCCCGCATGATCGGCGTCGCGGCGCCGACCGGAAAGGCGCTCTACGATCTCCTGCGGCTCCGCTCGCTCTTCGAGCTTTTCGAGAAAACCGTCCGGAGCCGCGAAGTCTCCCAGCTCACTGCGCGCCTGGCCGACGAGGTCGTCTGGGAGGTCCTCGTCCTCCCGCTCCCGGCGGGATCCCGGGCTGCCGCGGTCGGCGTTCTGCGGGACGTAACGCGGCTCGAGCGCACCGAAGCGATGCGGCGGACCTTCGTGGCCGACGTCTCGCACGAGTTGCGCACCCCG
>DATIBN010000076.1:0-11819 GCA_035457525.1 Thermoanaerobaculia bacterium
TTTCGTCGCGGCGGCCGCCGCGGCGTCGCCGGCCGTGCCGCAGACCGCACCGGCCGACCCGCTCCACTCGGACCTGCAGGCGCTCCGCCGGCGCGCCGCGGACGTCCGGCCCGGCACCGCGGAGGCTCGGCCGGTTGCCGCGGAGCTCGGTCGGATCGGCCGTGGCTACCTCGAGAAGGGAGACACCGGCCGCGCGGTCGAGCTCCTGGAAGAGGCGTACGGCTACGACCCGGAGAACGGTCTCGTCCTCGCGCTGCTCACGCTCGCCTACGTGCGCCGGTCGGATTTTCCCTTCGCGCGCTTCTATCTCGATCTCGCCGAGCAGCGCGCGCCGAGGGCGCCGGCGGAGGCGTACGAGATCCTGGGAGAGGTCTACTACTCGCTGAACCGGCTGGAGGACGCCCTGCTCGCCTGGGAGCATTTCCAGCGGCTCGGTGGCAACAAACCCGCCGCGCTCCGGCGGCTCCAGAAGGTCCGTCAGGAGCTCGCGCTTGCCTCCGGGCAGCGGTATCTCGAGACCGAGCGGTTCTCGTTCTTCTGGGACCCGGCGATCCCGCCGGCGAGCGTCGAGCGCATCGCGGACCGCCTCGCCGCCACGTACCGCGAGCAGTCCGCGTTCTTCGGAGCCGACCTGCCCGGGGTTCAGATCGTCGTCCTCTACGCCGGGCGGTCCTACTTCTCGCTCGTCTCGGTGCCGGACTGGGTCTCGGGGGTGTTCGACGGGAAGATCCGGGTCTCACTCGACCCCGACGGGGGGCTGACCGACGAGCTCTCGGCCGTGCTGGCGCACGAGCTCGCGCACGCCTTCATCCGCCACGCCTCCGCCGACCGCGCGCCGGGCTGGCTGCACGAAGGGCTCGCCCAGTGGTGGGAGGGCAAGAGGATTCCGCGGTACGAGATCCGCGACGACTTCCGCTCGCGGTCGCCGTACACGCTCGCGGAGATGGAAGGAAACCTCGCGCGGCGCGCGGACCGCGCGGCGGCGCGGGCGAACTACGTGCAGGCGCTGGCTCTCGTCGAGTACCTCTTCGAGCGGAGCGGGGAGGGCGCCGTCGCCTGCCTCGTGCGCGACCTCGGGGAAGCGCAGACCTTTTCCGAGGCCCTGCGCGCCGAGACCGGTCTCACTCCGGACGAGCTGTTCCGGAAGTGGAAGGAGTGGGCGCGGCTCTGATGCTCGGACCCCTCCTCTCCCCGCGGGGCGGGGAGAGGGTCGGGGTGAGCGGTTACCAGGGTCTCAGGTCGAACGGCGCCGAGTCCTTGACGATCTCGCCCGGCTGCTTGTTCGTGATCTTCACGAACTGGTCCGCCCACTCGCGCAGGATCGCCTTCGCGTGGGCGTACCACGTCAGGTCCTTGATGTTGACGAGCGAGAACTTCTCCGACTCGCGGTCGGCGAACATCGCGACGACGTCGTTCGTTCCGCCGTCCTTCATCCGCGCTTCGAACGCGACGGTCGAGTGCGTCGTGGCCGTCTGCACGTTCGCCGCGACGGTCCCCGCCGCGCCGACCGCCGGCCCGGCCGCGTAGCCGAGCGCGTCGAGTACGACCTTGTTGGGGACGACCTCGATCAGCGCGAACTCGGCGACGAGGACGTTCGGCCCCGGTTGATCGACGACGGTGAACCGGTGTTTCGGGTCCTTGCGGAAGGCCTCCTCGAACACCGCGCGCGCGTATCCGGCCAGTTCCTTCGCGTCCTCCTTCACTTTTTCACCGCGTTCGAGCCTCTCCCACCAGGACATCTCCCGCAGGTGCTCCGTGTTCCAGGGGGCGACGTAGATCTGCCGGTAGTGCGACCAGTCGAGATCCTTCTTCCGCCATGCCTTCTGAAACGGCAGGTCGGACGGCTTCTCGAGGTCCTTGTCGGGAATGAAGCCCGCGGGCGACGCCGGCTTGGCCTTCTGGATGCACCCGACGGCTCCCCAGGCCGCAACGAACAGGATGAGAAAGAAAGTCGCGCGCGACGCCGGTCGTTTCATCTTTTCTCCATTCGAAGGGTTCTTCTGGCGGCGGATTCTATCGTCGCCCCCGGCGGCGCGCGATACCCTTTCGGCACACGGCTTGCTCGTTCCGAGACCGGAAAGGAAACTCAATGGAAACGACGACCGCGACCCCGTCGCTCGCTCAAACCCTCGACCGTCTCGGGCGGATGGAGCCCGTGCCGTTGCCCCTCATCAGTTTGTACCTGAACGCGCAACCCGACAACCGGGGGAAAGACAACTACGACGCCTTCGTCCGCAAGGAGTTGCGCGGACGGATCGACGGTTTCGAGCTCCGCTCCGCCGAACGGGAAAGCTTCGAGAAGGACGTCGCCGCGATCGAGCGCTGGCTCTCGGAAGAGGTGAGGCCCTCCGCCAACGGGATCGCGATCTTCGCGTGTTCCGGCGCCGACTTCTTCGAGGCGCTCCAGCTCGACGCCCCGATCGAGAAACACCGTTTGACTGTCGGCGACCGGCCGCACCTCGCGCCGCTGGCGCGGATCGTCGACCGATACCCGCGTCACGCGGTCGTGCTGGCGGACACGAACCACGCGCGCATCTACGTCTTCGGCCGCGGCCGGACGATCGACCGGGAAGAAGTCGAGAACGAGAAGCTGTCGCGCACGGACGCTGGCGGATGGTCGCAGATGCGTTACCAGAGGCACGTCGAAAACCTCCAGCTTCACCACGCGAAGGAGGTCGTCGAAGAGCTCCGCCGGATCGTCGCCGAGGATCACGCTCAGTACGTCTTCCTCGCCGGCGACGAAGTGATCGTTCCGGTCCTCACGTCGCAGCTCCCCAAAGACCTGGAGAAGAAGGTGGTGAGCGTTCTGCGGCTCGACATCCGAACTCCCGAAGACGAGGTGATGCAGGCCGCGGAAGAGGCACTCTCCGCGCACGTGTCGGCGAAGGAGGCCGAGCGCGTCGAAGAGCTGCGCGGCGAGTGGCGCTCCGGAGGCCTCGCCGTGGCGGGGACGAAAAAAGTCCTCGAGGCACTGACGAACGGTCAGGCGGATGAAGTGTGGCTGTCGAGGACGGAAGGCGAGGCGGACGAGATCGTCGAGCGCGCGCTCGGGACGAGCGCGTCGGTGCGTTTCGTCGAAAACCCCGAGCTGCTCGCGGACATGGAAGGCGTGGTCGCGAGCCTGCGATACAAGCCCGAGGTGGCGCCGCGCGACAAGTCTCCCGTCGAGAGATAAGGTGGAAGCATGAGCAAGAGCAACGTTCATCCGAATCGCTACAAGACGGCGGGCCGCGACCGGCAGGACGATGCCGCGGCAGCCCGGCAGGCCCGCTCGATCGCCGCGGGACGCATGAAGCAGGGAACCGCGAAAGCTAAGCGTCCGCCGGCCAGACCTCCTGCTGCGTCGAAACGAAATAAAGCCCGGCCTTCGTCGGGCGGCCGGTGAGCTTCTCCCAGTAGCTCCGGTAAAGGTCGATCTGCGGCGAGTAGTACGCCACGAGCTCGTCGAGGTTGTCCGCGATCGTATCGGACTTGTAGTCGACGATGAACCAGCCGGAGTCCTCCTCGAAGGCGAGGTCGATCGCGCCCTGGAGGACCGTCTCGGCCGGCCCGCCCGGCGCAAGGCCGAGGTCGGCGCTCTTCGCCGTCAGGGCGAAGGGAACCTCGGTGAGACGACGCCCGGCGGCGAGAGCGCGCCGCCACAGCCGTGACCCGCGCACGGACTCGACGAGGCGCACGGCCTCGTCCACCTCGGACGCGGAGCGCTCCTCGTCGGCGAGGAGGTTCCCGGCATAGAGCCGCAGGTCGATCCGCGGATCCTTCATCGCCAGCTCGAGGAGCCGATGGATGACTCGGCCCCACGACATTCCCCGGCCGGTCCGCGCGCGGAATGGAGCGATCCCCTCCCTCTCGTGCACGAGCTTGGTGACCGGTTCGACCCGATAAGTCGAGCGCGCCGCGGATTCCCGCCGGGTCTCGACTTTCCTGCGAAATGCACCGAGCTCGGCTGTGAGATCCGGGGCGGTAAGGAGACTTGCCGCGACCGGACGCGAGGGCAGGTCCGGCAACAACCGCGTCGCCGCGGCGGCGAGTCTTGCCCAGGGACTTTTCTTCTCGTTGGGCCCCGCGCTGACCACGAGAAGGTCGGCCGCGCGAGTCGCGGCCACGTAGAGGAGCCGTGCCTTTTCGGCTTCGTCGAACTGCTTCTCGGCCTCCTCCCGGGCGCTCCATCCGACGGGCCGCGCAACTTCGTCGCGGTGCTCCGCACGCCGTACTCGGAGCCAGGCCTGTGGCGGCTCGGTCTCGCGCCCGACGCACCAGTCGATCGGAGCGTCCCACTCGCCGCCGGGATCCGCGAGAAAGACGACCGGCGCCTCGAGCCCCTTCGCGCGGTGTAGGGTCAGGAGCCGCACGGCGCGAACCGCTCCGGGGCTCGTGCTCATCTCCTCCGTGTCGCTCTGTTCGGTCAGGCGGCGCAGGTGTCGGACGATCGCCGCAAACGACTCGCCATTCGCGGAGAGAGCGCGGGAGATCGAGATCGCTTTCAGCAGGTTGCCGGCGCGCGTTCCGCCGAGTTCGCGCGCACCGCCGTACGCAATGACGCCGAGCCGGCCCGCGATCCGGGCCAGTGCCGCCGCGGGCGGATAACGCTTCGAGACCTCGTACGCCTCGCGCAGCGTCTCCATCACTCCGAGAATGCGCGGATCGGGCGCCGCCGGCGGCGGAGCGAACATGTGAAAGCGGCCCCCTTCGCGCCAGTGGCGATAGAGGGCGTCGTCGTCCACGCCGAAGACGGGACCCCGCAGTGAAGCCACGAGCGAGACCGGGTCGTCGGGATCCGCGATGCTCTCGAGGATGGGCAGCAGGTCGCGGAGATCTTCCGACTCGCTGAACGCCCCGCCTCCCGCGATCTCGTAGGGGATTCCGCGCAGCTCGAGCTCGCGCGCGTACGTGTCCATGAGTTTCTTGTAGCGGAACAGGATCAGGAAGTCGCCGGGCAGAGCCGCGCGGCTCCCGTCCCGCGCGATCTCCATCTTCGCGTCGAGCGCCGAGCGGATCCAGGAGGCGATCCGGACAGCGTCAGCGCGCGCGACGTCTTCCCGGCTCTTCCCGCCGGTCGGGGGGATCTCGAGGCGGACCACGCCGGAAAAGCCCCCGGCGTTGCCGCGGTTCGGAACGAGCGGGGCGTCCGCGGCCTGCTGGCGGGACGCGTCGGCCGGGAAGGTCTTCGAGAAGAAGTCGTTGATCCAGTCGCAGATCTCCGGAGAGGAGCGGAAGTTCGTGGTGAGCTTCAGCACCCGGCCGCCGGAGGCGAGGATGCGCTCTTTCACGCACTCGTACGTCTCGATGTCCGCGCGCCGGAAACGGTAGATCGACTGTTTCGGGTCGCCCACCACGAAGAGCGAGCCGGGCGCCGGAACGAGGCGGCGCCAGTCCTTCTCCCCGAGGTCCTCCCCCGTCAGGTAAAGGAGGACTTCGGCCTGGATGGGGTCGGTGTCCTGGAACTCGTCGACGAGAACGGGGGTGAACCGCCGCCGAAAGTCGTGACGTGCCTCGGGATGATCGCGGAGAAGGTTGCGGGCGAGGAGGAGCAGGTCCCCGAAATCGAGAACCCCGCGTTCACGTCTCAGGCGCCGGAAGACGTCGACCGCGGGCTTGACCGCCTCGACCGCGATCGGATAGAGAAACTCGCGCCACCGTCCGAGCGCCGGCGAAACGACGTCGGCGACGAGCGCGTCGTAGGCGTCCCGCAGTCGGACCGCGACGGCGGCGTTCGGCCAGTCCCTCTGCACGATCCTGCCCTTTCCCTGGAGCCGCTCGAAGAGAGTGACGAGCTCCGCGGACTGCCGAAGATCGCGGATTTCCTTCAGTCGTAAGGCGCTTCGCAGCTTCTTCTGGAGGGAGTCGGAGCGGCCCTCCGGGTCGCGCGGGGGAAGCTCCTTCGCGGCGCGCTCGAGAAAGGCCAGTACGTGCTCCCGCTCGTGCTCAAACCCGGGCTCCGGCAGGCGGCCCGCGACCGCCGGCTCGACGTCCGGGTTCGAGGCGAGGCATTGATAGGCCTCTTCGAGGAGATCGATGGGCATGCCGTACCGGGCGAGCTCCGAGAGAAGCGGGCTCGACTCCAGGAACAGCGACTGCTTGTACCGCTCCCAGGCCTCCTGCCGCAGGAGGAGGTCTTCCGTCTCGTCGAGCTCCACGAACTCGGGATCGACGCCGGCCTCCACGGGCCTCTCGCGCAGGAGCCGGGCGCAGAACGAGTGGATGGTTCCGATGAAGCAGCGATCGATCTCGTCGAGGGCGGCGGCCAGCCGGTCACGCTTCACCGGATCGCGTTCGGCGGCGAGGCTGCCTTCCAACCCGACCTGGAACCGTTCCTTGAGCTGTGCGGCGGCCTTCACGGTGAAGGTGACGGCGCAGAGCCGGTCGACGGTCGCTTCGCCCTCCGCTACGAGCGCGAGCATCCGGTCGACGAGACTCGTCGTCTTTCCCGTGCCGGCGGCGGCTTCCACGAGCAGGTTCCGGCGGAGCTCCTCCCGGATCGCCCGCCGGTCGGCGGCGTCCGACTGAAAGCGGCCGCGCCCGCTCACGCTCACGAGGGGTTCAACCTTCGGTAGGGCAGGAGCACGGCGTTGCCCGCGTCTTCGCGCAGCTTCTTCTCCGCGCGTCCGCCAGCGAGATCGACCCCGCCGCACACCTTGGCAAAATCGCAGATCGAGCAGTCCTCCTCCCGGGGCGTGTGGGGGAAGGCTCCCGCGCGAAGCAGATCGAACAGGTTCGTCAGAGTCTCCCGCGTCGCCGCCGGGTTGCGGGGAGCCGCGAACCGTTCCCCCTCGCCGCGTCGGCCCGCGTAAAAGTACCCGGACTGGACGACGCGACCCGGAGTTCCCGCCCGGGCGAGCAGGATCTCCAGCGCCTCCGCGTACAGCGCGTCCTGGATCCGCCTTCCGCCACGCCCGCGCTCCGGCTCCGAGGTGTCCCAGGCGCTGCCGGTCTTGTAGTCCCACACCAGGTACGCGCCCGGCGACTCCTCGTCGACGCGGTCGATCCGGCCGGACAGCAGGAAGCTCTCGCCGCCGCCGAGCGGGATCCGGACGGCCTCGGGATCGCCCGGAGGCTCGGTCGATTCGCGAGACGGCCCGAAGCCGACCTCGAACCATCGGGGCGCGACGTCGTGGCAGTGTTCTTCCTCGCGGAACAGGAAGATGCGGCACGACACCAGGACGTCGTCCCGAAGGGCCTCGAACGCCGCCTCGCTACGCGGTGGAGTCTTCTCCCTCCATTTCGCGATCTCTTCGCCGGCGATGGCTTCGATCCGGTTCCGGTCGCGGACGTAGAGCGGACGGTCCACCGCCCCCGGCGGATCCGCGTAGAACCGGCGGAAAACCTCGTGGAGCAGGGTGCCTCTCTCGAGCGGCGTCAGCCACACCGTCGGGTCCGTGCGGGCGTCCTCGGGCGGCCGGAGTTGCAGCACGCGTTTCAGGAAGTACGAGTAGGGGCAGCGGGCGAGATCCTGGATCCGGGAGCACGAGGTGGGTCTCCCGGAGGTCCGGGGATCGAGCCCGCTCGGATCGCGGATGAGTCCGTCCCAGACGGTGAATGCCTCTCCATCCCGTGCTTCTTCCGCCGCGAAGCCGTCCGCGAGCCAGGGGTAGGCCTCTCGGACCGCTGCAGCGCCGCGGCCGCCGGCGAGCGGCGGCTCCTGCGTCCGCGACAGCCACCACTCGGTCTCGTCGAGCGCCCTCGGTGCCTCGGTGAGGAATCCCGCGGCCGCGGGCAGTGCCCGGTCAGCATCGCTGTAGTCGGCGGTCGCATCACCGGAGACGAGGCGGAAGACGTCCAGGTACGTCGCAGCAGGGAACTGCTCGCGCGCCTCCAGAAGATCCCAGCACGCGTAGCTGACGGCGATGTCGCCTCGGACCCGCGCGATGCACGACCGGAGAGCCAGCGCGTTCTCGGCCGGGCGGCCGGCGCGCATCGCGAGCTCGCGGGGAGCGACGGCGGCGTTGATTCCTCGCCGCTCCTCGTCCAGGAGAACGGGGTCCTGCAGACCGGAGCCGGGGTGTCGACGCGAGTCGAGCCCGACGAAGAACGTCTTCGAGCGGCCGCCGTAACCTCCGGAGCGGTAGTCGCCGAAGTGCAGGCGGCCGGGACGCGGCCGATCCGCCGCGACGTGAAGGCCGCGCACCGCGTCGGAGAGTCGGGACGCCGCCTCGGCGACGGAAAGCCGTGTCACCGGGAGCGTCTCGAGCTCATCGAAGAGGCCTTGGAGCGCGCTCGACGCCATCGCGTCGAGATCGCCGGCGATCCGCGCGAAGCCAAGCACGAACGCGCTCGCCGAGCGCGCGAGGGCGCGCAGCTCGACCTTCCCGCCCACCGGTTCCGGCGCCAGCGAGATCAACCGCGCCACGAGCTCACGAACGGCGTGCGCGGTTGCGAGGCGCTCCTTCAGCCAGACGACCCGCGCGTTCAGGTCCTCGTCGTCCTCGTCCGAGCGGCGGCGCGCCGAATCGACTTCGGCCGCGCGTCGGGCAATGTGCAGGCCGAGGGCGGAGAGACTTCGCTCGCGTCCCCAGCCGATGTGGGCCTCGCGGAGCTCGCGAGCGGCGGGAAGCGGTCCCGGCGCTCCGCCCGGAAAGACCCGCGTCAGGTCGAGAAGCCCGCCGGCGACCACCTCGCGCAGCTCTTCGCTCTCGAAGTCCCTTCCGAGCCACCGCAGGTAGCCGAGCGCCGCCTGGCCCGGGCGGGTGAACGTCGCCGGGATTCCCTGGCCGAACGTACACGGGATCTCGTGCTCGGCAGCGAGCTCGTGGACGATGGGCGCATACGCCGCCGGATCCGTGGCGAGGATCTCGACGTCGTCGAGGGGGATCCCGCCCGCGAGCACCCGGCGCAGGATCTCGCGGATCTCGTTCTCCTCCCCGAGCGCGCGGAAGAGGGTCGCCCGCGAAGCGTTCTCGGTCCAGCCCTCGGGGCCGTCCGATTCGAGCGCGCGGACGCGTCCACCCGAGGCTCGATCGATCAGCTCCGACTCCGTCGCCGAGAGGTCGAACGCGCCGGCCAGCAGATGCAGGGCGTCGGGAGTGCGCGGGCTCTCGCGCAGGGTCAAAACCGCGCGGCGGAGCACGTCCGCGCGGTCCACGAACTTCCCTTTCGCGAGGAGAGCCTCGTACGCGGTCAGCACCTTCTTGAGCTCCGCGACTTTTCGCGGATCGCCGAACGCGCTCTCGGGGAGGGCATCGGGCGAAATGCCGGCGCTCTTGAGCTCGTCGAACGTGTTCTGAATCGCGCGGTGCAGCCCGGGTCGGGTCGCGAGCTCGCCGAAGTAGGCGGACCCCGTGAGCGTCTCGGCGCACGCCTGCTCGATCAACGCGAGCGCCTGCGCTCGGGAGAGGAGCGTGAGACCTTCCTCCGCGATCGACGGTCCGGCGACGGAGTGCGCGAGGCTGCGTACGGATTCGACCCGCAGATGCACCCACGGCGTCCCGGACCGGGCAAGCGCCTCAGCGATCTGGTGCCCGATGAAGCGCGAAGGCGCAATCAGGACCTTTTCATCGAGCGGATGCTCGCGGCAAACCGCCGCCAGCGACTCGATGAGCCGCGGGAGCTTCTTCTCCTCGGCCTCGAAAGGCAGAACGGGTTGAATCGACACGGATCTCCGCATTCTGTTCGAACGAGCGATGTTTTTGAACCGGGCCGCCTGCCGCTCGCGCGGTCCGGGCCAGGTTGAGTCTCGCTCGCCGGCGCGGACAAACAGCGTCCGTGCACCCGTTGTCCGGAGATGGGGACCGAGGACTGAATGACCGAGGACGGACGACTTACGAGTGCGCGACCCCCGGGTCGTCCGCCGGCTCTTTGTGCTCACCGCGGATCTCGCGGCGGTCGGGCCCTTCGAACTCCTCGAGGTGGTCCTCGAGGTCTTCCTTTTCCTCTTGGGTCATGGAGTCGTCGGGGGTCGGAGTCTCGGGTGTTTTCGGCGCCGGGTTGTTCGGTTCCATGGAGCCTCCTCGAGCTCACCAATTCAAGAGCCGCGCCAGAACCGGGCGTAGAATCCGAGCGGATCGTCCGGGGGAGCCCACTCCGCACGCGCCCCGGCACCGCGCGCGGACGGCTGAGAGTTGCGGCATCGTGCCGCAAGACCCCGCGAACCTGATGCGGGTAATGCCGCCGCAGGGAGGAACCGATGAGCACCCGACAGGAAACGCTTCCGGGCAACGAGGTCGCCAACCGCGAACCGCTGCCCGGGTCCCGGAAGGTCTACGTCCCCGGGCCACAGGGCGCCCGCGTGCCGTTCCGAGAGATCGCCCTCCATCCGACGCGGGGTCTCCGGGGCGAGGTCGAGTTGAACGCGCCGCTGCGCGTCTACGACACGTCCGGCCCCTACACGGACCCGGAGGCGGAGATCGACCTTCGCGCCGGCCTGCCCGAGCTCCGCCGGCCGTGGATCCTGGCGCGCGGACCGTACGACGAGAGCGAGCCGCGCCGCCCGAATGCGCCCGATCTCGCGATGACACGGCCGCGCCGGGTCCGGCGCTCCCGCGGCAACGCAACCCAGATGCACTGGGCGCGCCGGGGCGTCGTCACCCCCGAGATGGAGTTCGTCGCGGTCCGCGAGAACGTCGCCCCCGACTTCGTCCGGAGCGAGATCGCCCGCGGCCGCGCGATCCTGCCGGCGAACGTCAACCACCCGGAGTCCGAGCCGATGGTGATCGGGCGCAACTTCCTGGTGAAGATCAACGCGAACATCGGCAACTCGGCGGTGACCTCCTCCATCGAGGAAGAGGTCGAGAAGATGACCTGGGCGATCCGCTGGGGCGCCGACACCGTCATGGACCTCTCGACCGGACGCAACATCCACGAAACCCGGGAGTGGATCCTGCGCAACTCTCCGGTGCCGATCGGGACCGTCCCGATCTACCAGGCGCTGGAGAAGGTCGGCGGAAAGGCGGAGGAGCTCACCTGGGAGGTCTACCGCGACACGCTGATCGAGCAGGCGGAGCAGGGCGTGGACTACTTCACGATCCACGCGGGCGTTCTCCTCCGATACATCCCGCTGACCGCGAAGCGCGTGACGGGGATCGTCTCGCGCGGAGGCTCGATCATGGCGAAGTGGTGCCTCGCGCACCACCGGGAGAGCTTCCTCTACACGAAGTTCGACGAGATCTGCGAGATCCTGAAGACGTACGACGTCTCGTTCTCGCTGGGCGACGGCCTGCGCCCCGGGTCGACGGCCGACGCGAACGACGAGGCGCAGTTCGCGGAGCTCGACACCCTCGGGGAGCTGACGACCAAGGCGTGGGAGCAGGACTGCCAGGTCATGATCGAAGGCCCAGGGCACATCCCGATGCACCTGGTGAAGGAGAACGTCGAGCGGGAAATCGAGATCTGCCACGAGGCGCCGTTCTACACGCTGGGACCCCTCGTGACGGACGTCGCACCGGGCTACGACCACATCACGTCGGCCATCGGCGCGGCGATGATCGGGTGGTTCGGCACGGCGATGCTCTGCTACGTGACGCCGAAGGAGCACCTGGGTCTGCCGAACAAGAAGGACGTCAAGGACGGCGTGATCGCGTACAAGATCGCGGCGCACGCCGCGGACCTCGCGAAGGGCCACCCCGGCGCCCGCCTCTGGGACGACACGCTCTCGAAGGCGCGGTTCGAATTCCGGTGGGAGGACCAGTTTCGCCTCGCTCTCGACCCCGAGACCGCGCAGGAGTTCCACGACGAGACCCTGCCGGCGGAAGGCGCGAAACTCGCGCACTTCTGCTCGATGTGCGGCCCGCACTTCTGCTCGATGAAGATCACCGAGGAGGTGCGCGCGTACGCCGCGTCGCACGGGGTCGCCGAGGAGAAGGCGCTCGAGACCGGCATGGAAGAGA
>DATIBN010000077.1:0-38064 GCA_035457525.1 Thermoanaerobaculia bacterium
GCCGGAAGAGCGTGTCGCCGGAGAAGAGGATGGGCACCGCGCCGTCCAGGAGGAAGCACGTCGAGCCCGGCGTGTGGCCGGGAGTGTGGATCACGTCGAGGTGAAAGCGGCCGAACGCGATCCTCTCGCCGCCGGCGAACCCCCCGTCGGGTGGGAGAGACGGCTCCGCCGCGAGCCCGAAGAACGACGCCTGCTCGGGGAGCGCGTCGTAGAGCGGACGGTCGGCGGAGTGGATCCGGATCGAGGCTCCCGTCACCTGCTTCACGCGCGCCGTGCCCCCGATGTGGTCGAAGTGCCCGTGCGTGTGGAGGAGAGCGACGGCCCGGCACTTCGTCGCGGCGAGCGCGAGGAGGACCTTGTCGGCCTCGTCCCCCGGGTCGATGACGACGGCTTCGCCCGCGTCGGGGTCGGCGACGATCGAGCAGTTGCACTGGAGCGGCCCGACGGGCACCGTGCGGACGAGCGCCGCGCCCGTCACGGGTTCACGGCGACTACGGTGTCGACGTCGTGCTTCTCCTTCGCGTCGGGCTTGCCCCAGGCGGTCTCGGTCGAGCCCAGGTTCAGCTGGATCGCCCACTCGCTGTTGTCGGGGCGCCGGTGCTCGGAGGCAAAGAGCTTCCGCCGGCTCCTCGGAGTGAAGATCTCCCAGCGGAACCAGCCGAAGTCGGCGACGTCGTCGTGAAGGTAGAAGCCGGGGATCCTCTCGCCCGCCTCGATGGGTGCTTCGCGCACGGTCATGGGCCGGAAGCCGTTCGCGCGGAGGCGCTCGACGAACTCGTCGCGGACGGGGCGGCCCCGGTGGACGAGGCTATGCCGCCCCCGGGCGACGCCGCGGCCCAGGATCAGGTCGTCGAGGGCGTCGGAGAGCTCCTTCTCCATCGGGCGGATCTTACGGCGCGAACGCGGCGTCGCGGAGACCCGGATCGAGGCGCGAAAGCTTCGATCCCTCGGCCTTCGGAAAGTGGAGCGTCGGGAAACGCTTCGCCCAGCGGCGCAGGTCCGGGTACGCCGTTCCCGGGCCCCCGGCGACGAGCCACGCGCGCTCGCCCGGCCGCCACGACCACGTCAGACGCTCGACCTCACCGTCTAAGTTGAGCACCTCGCGGCCGCGCTTTCCCTCCTCGAAGAGCCACCTCGGCCCGACGAGGTAGTACGCCGTGCAGAGCTGCGTATAGGGGTTCTCGGTGAAGACGCGCTCGCGCGGCGCCGAGTTTCTGCGGAGGGAGTTCGCCAGCGTGCGCCAGTCGGCGCGCCCGTCGCGGAAGTAGACCGCGAGCGAGCGCAGGTCGAACACGAGCACCAGGGCGAGCACGAGCGCTGCCGCGACGCGGAGGCGCGGCTTCGACGCGAGCGCCGCGATCGGGAGGGCGGCGAGCGCGGGAAACGCGAGGCCGGCGGGGAGGTAGCGGCGGGAGACGTACCAGTGCGGATGGAGCCTCCCGAGCATCTCGATCGCCACGAGGCCCGCGATCGACCACACGAGCAGGAATCTCAGATTCGGCCGTCGGAATGCGGTTCGAAGTCCCAGCGCCACGAGCAGGAGATAGAGGGGGCCTTTCATTCCGAGGGGATGCCCGTCGTCCGGAGCGAAAGAGAAGAAGGAGAAGAGCCGCCCCATTCGCTCCCACGTCATTCGAGGATGCGGGACCGGCGAGGGCCGCCGCGCGGCTTCGAAGACGACCGGCCACCACGGGAGGTAGGCCACCGCGAGGGCGGCGACGAAGGCGGGGCTCCAGATCAGGAAGCGGCGCGCGTGGCGGCGCCTCGCCGGGTCCGACGAGAACGAATCCTCGGCCACCATCGCAGCCGCAGCGATCGCGAGCACGACCGCCGCGAGGTAGAGCGCGTACGCCGTTGCGAGGAACGCGAGCCAGACCCCGAGGAGCCGTCCCGCGCCGGGGCGCTCGAGGAAGCGGTCGAGGAGGAGGAGCGAGAGCGCGAGGAAGAAGAGCCCGAGCGAGTACGGCCGGAACTCCTGGGAGTAGCGGACGTGGAACGGCGCGAACGCGAGGAAGACCGCCGAGGCCCATCCCGCCGCCGCTCCCGCCCGCCGGGCCAGGAGCAGCCCGAGACAGAGGACCGTGCCGAGGCCCCACGAGACCGCCAGCAGCTTGCGCGCCCAGTCGGCCGGGCCGAGCGGCTCTACGATCCGAGCGACGAGGTAGTCGAGCGGCGGGTGCACGGCGTCGAGGCGGAGCGACTTCCAGAAGAACGGCCAGTCCCCCGAGACCCAGTACGCCTGGAGGATCTCGTCGAGGCCGTAGGAGAAGTGATCGAGCCGGAAGAGGCGGACGGCGGCGGCCGCGGCGAAGAGGGCCGCCGCCGCGAGGATCCGCTGCCCGCGCGTCATGGCGGCAGAGGATAGAGGGTCAGGTCTCCACTTGCCACACGGAGGGTCAGGTCTCCACTTGCCACATTGAGGGTCAGGTCTCCACTTGCCACATTGAGGGTCAGGTCTCCACTTGCCACATTGGGTCCTCGCGGAAAGTTAGACTGCGGCAACGTGCTCGAAGCCGCGGCGCAGGTCCTTCGTTTCTCGCTCGCCCTTTGGGTCGGCGGCACGCTCCTCGTCGTGCTCGCCGCGCCGCTCCTCTTCCGGGAGATCCCCTCGCGCGACCTCGCCGGGCGGATCTTCGGCGAGCTTCTCCGGCGATTCGAGGCGGTCAAGCAGTTGCTTTCGCTCCTCATGGTCCTCGCGGTCTTCGTCGAGCTCGAGACGACGCGCGCGCTCGGCGGCCGGTCGTTCGTGATGGGCGTCGCGGTGTTCGTGGCGGTCGCCACGAACGTGTACCTCGCGATGGTGGTGCGGCCGCGCCTGGGCTACATGCGGGAGAAGGTCGGCTCGTTCGACGAGGCGCCGCCCGAGAACGCGTGGCGGGTGCGTTTCAACCGCCTGCACCGGCGTTCGACCCGGGTGCTCGTGCTCGGATGGCTCGCGGCCGCGGTCGCGCTGGCGGCCCAGCCGTGATCGACCTCCGAAGCGACACCGTCACGAAGCCGTCTCCGGCCATGCGCCGCGCGATGGCGGAGGCCGACGTCGGCGACGACGTCTTCGAAGAGGACCCGACGGTCCGTCGGCTCGAGGAGACCGTCGCGGATCTCCTCGGCTTCGAAGCCGCTCTCTTCACGCCGAGCGGCACGATGGCGAACCAGATCGCGATGCGGATCCTGGCCCCGCCCGGAACCGAAGTGATCCTGGAAGAGAGGTGTCACCCCTTTCATTTCGAGATGGCGGGCATGGCGGCGCTCTCCGGGTTGCTCCCGCGGCCGGTACCGTCGAGCGGGGGGCTACCCGATCCGCAGGTGATCCGCGCCGCGGTCCAGCCGGACGTCTCGTACAAGCCGCGCACCTCGATGCTGTTCGTCGAGAACACACACAACCTCTGGGGCGGTCGCGCCTTTCGGCGCCGTCAGATCGAGCCGGTGCTCGCCGCAGCGCGGGAGGCGAAGCTCCGAGTGCACCTGGACGGCGCGAGGCTCTGGAACGCGGCCGTCGCGACCGGAGAGTCCGAGCGCGACCTCGCACGCGGCTTCGATTCGGTGACCGTCACGTTCTCGAAGGGCCTCGGGGCCCCGATCGGGTCCGCCGTGGCCGGCTCGAAGGAGTTCGCGAAGGAGGCCCGCCGCGTCCGCAAGCTCTTCGGGGGCGGGATGCGCCAGGTCGGCGTCCTCGCGGCGGCGGCAATCCTCGCGCTTCAGAACCGCGGGCGCCTGTCCGAGGACCACGCCCGCGCGAAGCGGCTCGCGAGCGCGGTCGCGGGACTTCCGGGGGTCCGGATCGACGCGGCGGCCGTCGAGACGAACATCGTCATCTTCGACGTCGCCGACGCATCCGCGTTCATCGCGCGGCTGAAGGAGCACGGTGTGCTCGCGGCCGGAGTGTCGAAGACGACCGTGCGGCTCGTCACGCACCTCGACGTGGACGACGCCGGGATCGACCGGGCGATCGAGGCGATTCGAGCGACCGCCGCGGAGGCGGGGACTTAGCTCGCGACGCGCGCGATGAAGTCGATCTCGAGCGGCGCTCCCGCCGGCAGCGCCGCGACGATGACGGTGGAGCGCGCCGGGCGGTGACCGCCGAAGCGGCGGGCATAGACCGCGTTCATCGGCGCGAAGTCCTCGGCGCGGGTCAGGTACACGGTCGCCTTGACGACGTCCCCCAGGCCGAGGCCTGCCTCGGCCAGGATCGCCTCGAGGTTGTCGAGGACACGCTCCGCCGCCGCCTCGAGGCCCCCTTCGACGAGCTTGCCCGTCGCGGGGTCGAGCGGCACCTGTCCCGATGCAAACAGGAACCCGTTCTCGACGACCGCCTGCGAGTAGGGGCCGATCGCTTTCGGGGCTTTCTCCGTCGCGAGG
The DNA here is from genome assembly GCA_035457525.1 of Thermoanaerobaculia bacterium. Classification (GTDB taxonomy): domain Bacteria; phylum Acidobacteriota; class Thermoanaerobaculia; order UBA5066; family Gp7-AA6; genus Gp7-AA6. Next base: position 4,357 of record DATIBN010000077.1, read on the forward strand.
AACTTCACGCCTCGACTCCGACGGGCTTCCCGTCCGGCTCGAGCACCGCGATGTACGGGAGGTTCCGGTACGCCTCCGCGTGATCGAGCCCATAACCCACGACGAACACGTCCTCGATCGAGAAACCCAGATAGTCCACGGGAACGTCGTCGTTGCCCGGGATCTGCTTCTGGAGCAGCGCGCAGATCTTCACCGACTTGGGATGGCGCGTGCCGAGGATTTCCTTGATCTTCGAGAGCGTCCGGCCGGTGTCGACGATGTCCTCGACGATGATGACGTCCTTGCCGGCCACGTCGGTCGTGAGGTCGCGCACGAGCCGGACGTTGCCCGAGGACCGCGTGCCCGAGCCGTAGGAGGAGACCTGCAGGAAGTCGAGCGAGACCGGGGTCTTCAGGCGCTTGGCGAGATCGCAGAGGAAGAACACCGAGCCCTTGAGGATGCCGACGAGCAGGGCGGGCCGCCCGGCCTGATCGCGATCGACCTCGGCGGCCAGGCGCGCGATGCCCTCGTCGAGCGTCTCCGTATCGATGAGGGTGCGCCCGAGCTTCAACGGTGAGGAACTCAAAATCGGGCCGAACACTACATCCACGCGGGAGGCGGATCAACTTCCGCCCGTATACTCCGGGCCCATGAGTGAAACTCCCGAGGAGCCGCACGCCCCTCCGGAAGAAGATCTCATTCGGAACCGGCGCGAGAACCTCCGCCGCCTGACCGAGAGCGGCGGCGCGAGCGCCCTCTACCGGTACCCCGCGGAGGCAACGGTCTCCGAGATCGTCGCCCGGCACGGCGAGACTTCGGGGGACGACCTCGCGCGCGAGCCGATTTCCGTCTCGACGGCAGGCCGGGTCCTCGCACAGCGCCACCAGGGCAAGGCCGGGTTCCTCGACCTCTCGGACGGGAGGGGCCGCCTCCAGATCTACGTCCGACGCGAGGTCGTCGGTGACGACGGCTTCGAGCTCTACCGGCGCCTCGATCTGGGCGATTGGATCGGCGTCGAGGGAGAGGTCTTCCGGACGCGCACGGGGGAGCTTTCGTTGAAGGCGAAACGGCTCACGTTCCTCGCCAAGTGCCTGCGACCGCTTCCGGAGAAGTGGCACGGCCTGCGCGACGTGGAGCGGCGCTACCGCCAGCGGTATCTCGACCTCGCCGTGAATCCCGAGTCGCGCCGCGTCTTCGAGACACGTGCGCGCATCGTGCGCTACCTGCGCGACTTCCTGGACGCGCGGGGCTTCCTCGAGGTCGAGACGCCGATGATGCAGCCGATCGCGGGGGGCGCACTCGCGCGCCCCTTCAAAACGCACCACAACGCGCTCGGGCTCGACCTCTTTCTCCGCGTCGCGCCGGAGCTCTACTTGAAGCGCCTGGTCGTGGGCGGCATCGAGCGCGTCTACGAGATCAACCGGAACTTCCGCAACGAGGGGATCTCGACGCAGCACAACCCCGAGTTCACGATGCTCGAGTTCTACCAGGCCTTCGCCGAGGGCGCGGACCTGATGAAGCTGACCGAGGACATGCTCTCGGGGCTGGTCCGTGACGTCGCCGGGACCCCGCGCACGCCGTGGAAGGACGTCACGATCGACTGGACGCCGCCCTACCGGCGGCTCACGATGCGCGAGGCGGTGCGCGAGTTCACGAAGGGCGACCCGCGCGGCGAGGTGGGCGCCGACGAGATCGAGAGCGCCGACGGCCTGCTCGCGGCGGCGAAGCGGTTCGGGGTGGACCGCCCCGACCGGTTCCGCGGCGCGAAGGGGAAACTCCTCGCGGAGCTCTTCGAGGCGGTCGCGGAGGAGCACCTGGTCCAACCGACGTTCCTCCACGAGTTCCCGACGGAGATCTCTCCACTCTCGCGCCGGAGCGCCGCGGATCCGGAGTGGGCCGATCGCTTCGAGCTCTACGTCGGCGGGATGGAGATCGCCAACGGCTTCTCGGAGCTGAACGACCCGGAGGACCAGGCCGCGCGGTTTCGAAGCCAGGTCGAGAACCGGGCCAAGGGAGATCTCGAGGCGGCCGAGTACGACGCCGACTACGTCGAGGCGCTCGAGTACGGCCTGCCGCCGACCGCGGGGGAGGGCATCGGGATCGACCGGCTGACGATGTTGCTGACGGACAGCCATTCCATAAGAGACGTCATCCTGTTCCCATTGCTCCGCCCCCAGGGCGGTAAATGACCTTCGAAACCTCCATCGCCCTGCGCTATCTCGCGGCGTCGCGCCGCCGGGCTCACGTCGCGCTCATCACGACGATCTCGATCCTCGGCCTCGCGGTCGGCGTCGCCGCGCTCGTGATCTCGCTGTCGCTCCTCTCCGGCTTCCAGGACCGCATCCGCTCGCAGATGGCGCAGCGCAGCCCGCACCTGCGCGTCTCCCCGGCGCGCGGCGCCGTGGTCCTGGACCCGGCGCGCGTGGCACAGGCGCTCTCTTCGCTCGCAGGCGTCGTCAGCGTCGATCCGGCGATCGAGGGGCGCGGGTGGGCGTCCGGGCGCGGCGTCGAATCCACGCTGCCGATTCGCTACCGCAACGCTCCGGCGGGGGAGCTTCCCGCTTCTCCCGACGGCGCTCCTCCCCCCGCGCGGGTCAGCGCCTCGGTCGCCACGCGAACCCGGACGGGGCCCGGCGAACTCCTGACCGTCACGTCCTCGAGGACGCGCCTTTCGCCGCTCGGGCTGATTCCGGTGCGCGTCGTCGTCCGGGTCGCGGACGTTCGCCGGGCAGGTGCGCTCGAGAAGGCCCCGGACGTCGAGCTCCCGGAGGCGACCGCACGGCTGCTCTCGGGGATCGCGTCGGGAGCGCGCGCCTACGAGGCGCGCCTCGCGAACCCGTCCCGCGCGGAGATCGCGGCCCGGGCCGTCTCGCTCGTCCTCGGCGCGCAGTACCGCGTCGAGACGTGGCGGGAGCTGAACGCGCCGCTTTCCTTCGCGCTCCGGCTGGAGAAGGCGGTGATCTTCGCGACCGTGGCGCTCGTGATCGTCGTCGCAGCTCTGACGATCGTGTCCAACATCGCGCTGACGGTGGTCGAGAAGAAGCGCGACCTCGGCGTGCTGACGTCGCTCGGCGCGACTCCCGGTTCCCTCGCGCGCATCTACCTGACTCTCGGCGCGTTCATCGGAGCGATCGGGACGGGCCTCGGGATCGCGATCGGAGTGACCGCGTCCGTCCTTCTCGACCGTTACGAGGTCGTTTCCCTTCCGGCGGACGTCTACCTGCTGACGCATGTCCCCTTTGCCGTGCACGCCGGCGAGGTCGCGCTCGTCGGCGCGTTTGCGCTCCTGACGGCGATCGCCGCCGCGGTCCTGCCCGCGAGAGCCGCGGCCCGGCTGGCGGCCGGTGAAGCGATCCGGCTCTCGCGCTGACGGTCATGCTCGCCGTCGACGCAAAGGGCCTCTCGAAGACCTACATGGGCGAGGCCGCGCCCGTCACGGTCTTCCAGAACCTCGACTTCGAGGTCGACGAGGCCGCGCTCGCCGCGGTCATGGGGCCGTCGGGAGTCGGCAAGAGCACGCTCCTCCACCTGCTGGGCGGGATCGATCGGCCGGACAGCGGGCGGGTCGAGATCTTCGGGCAGTCTCTCGAGGAGCTCTCTCCCCGCGAGCGGGCGCGTTTTCGCAACGAAAACATCGGTTTCGTGTTCCAGTTCCACCACCTGCTGCCGGAATTCACCGCCGAGGAGAACGTCGCGTTCCCGCACCGCATCGCCGGTGTGCCATCGGGCGAGGCGCGGCGCCTCGCCTCGGAGCTCCTCGCTCGCGTCGGGCTCGCCGACCGCCGCTCGCACCTCTCGCGTTCGCTCTCCGGGGGCGAGCAGCAGCGCGTGGCGATCGCGCGGGCGCTCGCCCGGCGGCCCCGCCTCCTCCTCGCCGACGAGCCGACGGGGAACCTCGACGCCGAATCGGCTCGCGTCGTCTTCGATCTGCTCGCCGAGCTTCACTACGAGCGTCGGATGACCACCGTGCTCGTCACTCATAACCCCGAGCTCGCGAAGCGCTGTGATAAGATTTTCGCGATGTCCCGGGAAGGAATTCTCCCCGCGACCGGTTTCCCCGGCTAACCATGGATCCCATCGGGTTCTTCCGCGGCGCCGCACTTCCCTCGAGGCCCGCGGGTGTTTGAGAAGTACAACGAGAAGGCGAGACGCGCGCTGTTCTTCGCGCGCTACGAGGCGTCCAAGCTCGGCTCCAAGGTGATCGAATCCGAGCACCTGCTGCTCGGGATCCTCCGCGAGGGGGAAGACATCATCAAGGAAATCTTCGCCCGCTTCAACGTGAAGCCGGAGGAGGTCCGCCGGGAGATCGAGGGCGATCGGATCTTCGTCGAGCGGATCTCCTCGACCGCCGAGCTTCCGCTGTCGGAGGAATCGAAAAAGATCCTCGCCTACGCCTCCCACGAGGCCGAGTCGATGATGCACCCCTACGTGGGCACCGAGCACCTGCTCATCGGGCTGCTGCGGGTCGACGGTTGCGTGGCGGGGCGGCTGCTGACCGCCCGGGGCTTCAACCTCTACGGCGTCCGCGAGGAGACGATCTCCCTCATCAAGGAGCGCGAGGTCTCCAAGCAGAAGAAGGAGCTTCCGTTCCTCGCGGAGTACAGCCGCGACCTCACCCAGCTCGCCGCCTCCGGAACGTTTGATCCCCTGATCGGCCGGGAGAAGGAAGTCGAGCGGATCATCCAGATCCTCTCCCGCCGCACCAAGAACAACCCGATCCTCCTGGGCGAGCCGGGCGTCGGGAAGACGGCGATCGTCGAGGGCCTCGCGACCCGCATCGTCGAGGGTGCGGTCCCCATGTTCCTGTCGGCGAAGAAAATCCTCGCCCTCGACCTGTCGCTGATCGTCGCCGGGACGAAATACCGCGGCCAGTTCGAGGAGAGGTTGAAAGGGATCATCCGCGAGCTGCGCGAGAACCCCGATCTCATCATCTTCATCGACGAAATCCACTCCCTGATCGGCGCCGGATCCGCCGAGGGTTCGCTCGATGCGGCCAACATCCTGAAGCCCGCACTTTCGCGCGGGGAGGTCTCCTGCATCGGCGCGACGACGTTGAAGGAGTACCGCAAGTACATCGAGAAGGACCGTAGCCTGCTGCGCCGCTTCCAGGCGATCCACGTGACCGCCCCCTCCGAGGTCGAGACGTTCGAGATCCTGGAGGGCGTGAAGGACCGGTACGAGCAGTTCCACAAGGTGCGCTACTCGCCGGAGGCGATCAAGACCGCGGTGTACCAGTCGAATCGCTACATCACCGACCGCTTCTTCCCGGACAAGGCGATCGACATCCTGGACGAAGCCGGCGCGAAGGTGAAGCTGAAGAGGGTCGCGGACACGCAGAACCTGCGCAAGCTCGAGATCGAGACGCGACAGATCGTCAAGGAGATGAAGAAGGCGATCTCCGACAAGGACTTCGAGAAGGCCGTGTTCCTGCGCGAGCGCGAGATCGAGCTCAAGGAGGAGATCGAGCGAACCAAGGCGCAGACCGCGGATCGCCCCGAGGCGACCCAGGAGGTCACCCGCCGCGACATCGAAGAGATCATCTCCTCCTGGACGGGAATCCCGGTGGCCTCCCTCGAGATGGAGGAGGCCGAGAAGCTGCTGCACATGGAAGACGCGCTCCGCCGGCGCATCGTGGGGCAGGAGGCGGCGATCGTCGGCGTCTCGAAGGCGATCCGGCGCTCGCGGCTCGGCGTCAACAATCCGAACCGGCCGATGGGGTCGTTCATCTTCCTCGGGCCATCGGGCGTGGGGAAGACGGAGGTCGCGCGGCGCCTCGCCGAGTTCCTGTTCGAGAACAACAAGTCGCTCGTCCGCTTCGACATGTCCGAGTACATGGAGAAGCACGCGGTCTCGAAGCTGATCGGATCACCCCCCGGTTACGTGGGGCACGAGGAAGGCGGTCAGCTCACCGAGCGGATCCGGCGGAACCCGTACAGCGTGATCCTCTTCGACGAGATCGAGAAGGCGCATCCGGACATCGCCAACCTGCTCCTCCAGATCCTCGAGGACGGCATCCTGACCGACGCCTACGGCAACCTGGTCGACTTCAAGAACACGCTGATCATCATGACGTCGAACATCGGGACGAAGCACCTCGTCTCCCGGACGCGCCTCGGCTTCGGCGGCACGCCCGAGCGGCAGAACATGCGCGAGATCGAGGACCTCGTCCTGAAGGAGCTCAAGCGCGACTTCTCGCCCGAGTTCATCAACCGGATCGACGAGACGATCGTCTTCCACCCGCTCGGGCGCGAAGAGCTCGCGAAGATCTGCCGCCTGCTGATCGACGACGTCAACGTGACGCTCGCTCCGAAGGGCGCGGCCCTCGACGTCGACGACGCGTCGATCGAGTGGCTGCTGCAGCAGAGCGGCGACGATCCGAACATGGGCGCGCGCCCGCTCCGGCGCGCGATCCAGAAGTACATCGAGGACCCGGTCTCCGAGGTCCTGATCCAGAGCCGCGACGAGCGGGTCGAGGCGATCGAGGTCCGCGTCGGGCCCGACGGGCTCCGGATCCTCGCCCGGGAGATCGAGCCGATCGCCACCGAGTGAACGCCGGGCGGTAAACAGTGAACCGCTCACTGTTTACTGTTCACTGTTCGCCAGTTCGGGAATAATCCACCTTCCGTGCGAGATATCGAATTGCGCTTGCGGCAGCGAAGAAGCACACCGGCGGAAGGAATCGTCTTTTCGGCGAGCGTCCGCCGCACGCTGCCCTTCGTCCTCGGTTTCGCGCTCCTCCTGGCGGCGTTGCCGCTGGCCGCCCAGGCGCCTCCGGCCGCCCGCACCCCCGCGGTGCAGCCGCCTCCGCCTCCGGTCCCCGCCGGCGCGACGCCCGTTCCGGTGAACATCCCGCCGGTCCCGTCGCCGACGCCGGCTGCGGGGACGGCTGTTCCCGCTGCTCCCACGGCCGCTCCGACGCCGCAGCTGCCTCCGGCCGGCCCCTCCGAACGCATCGTCGGGCTCCGCGTGGTCGGATACCAGACGGTCTCTCCCGACACGATCGCGCACTACCTGGGCGTGAAGGTCGGAGACCGCTACGACCCCGAGAAGATCCGCACGAACTTCCAGGCGCTCTGGGACGTGGGACTCCTCGAGAACGTCTCCGTCGAGGCCGAGAAGGACCCCGCCGGCGTGACGCTCGTCGTGACCATCGAGGAACGGCCGACGATCTCCGCGATCGAATACTCCGGCAACAAGAAGCTGGGGACGTCCGAGATCCGGGACAAGTTGAAGGAGGAGAAGATCGAGATCAACGCGGGCGGACCGCTCTCGCTGCGCCAGGTCGCGAAGACGCGTTCCGCGATCTCCGACCTCTACATCGAGAAGGGTTTCCGCAGCGCGACGATCGACTACCGGATCGAGGACGTCTCCAAGACCGAGAAGAAGGTCGTCTTCGTGATCGACGAAGGGGAGAAGGTCAAGATCGCTTCGATCGAGTTCGAAGGCAACGACGTCATCTCGGACCGGCGCCTGCGGATGGCGATGAAGAAGACCAAGGTCAACGCGTGGTGGCGGTTCATCTCCCCGGAGAAGACCACCTACAGCCAGGCGAACTACGACGAGGACGTCGAGAACATCAAGGCGGTCTACGCCGCGAGGGGCTACAAGGACATCGTCGTCAAGGACCCGAAGATCGAGATTTTCGTCAAGAACCCGAACGCGAAGCCGAAGCGCATCAAGAGGCGGGCGCGCATCACCATACCGGTCGTCGAGGGGGAGCGGTTCTACACGGGCGACATCCGCATCGTTCGCGTGACCCAGCAGGGGGAGCCGGCCGATCCTCCCGAGCCGACGGTCATCCCGGCCGCCCAGCTGCAGAAGGAGTTCTTCGAGCTGCCCCCCGGGTCGGTGTTGAACCGCGATCGGCTCGTCGAAGCGCTGCAGCGGATCGAGGCCCGGTACAAGTCCCGCGGGTACATCTACTGGTACGCGGATCCGGCCTACAAGGAGGTCGCCGACCATCGCGTGGACGTCGAGGTGAGGATCTACGAGGGGGAGAAGTTCTACCTCGGCCGCCTCGAGGTGAAGGGGAACACGACCACGCGCGACAAGGTGATCCGCCGCGAGTTCGCCCTCGACGAGGGGGACGTGATGAACATGGAGGCGGTCAAGAAGAGCCTCCAGAAGCTGCAGCAGCTCGGGTACTTCAAGATCTCCGAAGAACCCGAGTTCTCCGTCCGTCCGGCCGAGAAGAAAGTCGACCTCGTCATCAAAGGCACCGAGGCGAGCAAGAACGAGATCCAGTTCGGCGCGGGGTACTCCGCTCTCGACGGATTCTTCGGACAGTTCTCCTTCCAGACGCGCAACTTCCTCGGGCGCGGCGAGGTCATCGGAGCGGCCGCGCAGCTGGGCCGGATCTCGAACTACTACGACGTCTCCTACACCGTTCCCTGGTTCATGGACCGCAATCAGACGATCGGCGTCTCGCTCTTCCGCCGCAACGTCGAGTACCTCAACATCGACGAGAAGCGCCAGGGCGGAACGGTGTTCTACGGAAAAGGGCTCGGCCTCTTCGACAGCTGGTCGCTGCTCTACGCCTACGAGGACGTGAAGGCGAACTTCCCGGTGCGCGGAGCGCAGGTCCCCCCGGGACAGCCGGCGCCGCCCGAGAAGTTCACGGAGGTCACGGGATTGACGTCGTCCCTCACCCCCGGCTACCGCTGGGACAGCCGGAACGATCCCTTCGACCCGAACCGCGGCTACCGCATGTACCTGACCACGCAGTTCGCCGGCAGCGTCCTCGGCGGCAACCAGGACTTCGTCAAGCCGCTCTTCGGCGGATCGACCTACATCCCGATCCGCGTCCCCCGGCACGCCTACCTGGGCCTGAATTTCGAGGCCGGCTACGTGGGGCCGTTCTCCGGCGGCGAGATCCCCATCTTCGAGCGCTTCCAGCTCGGGGGGGAGTCGAGCATTCGGGGGTTCCGAACCGGGTCCATACTCCCGCTGAAGGACAACGACGAGATCTTCACGGACGAAGCGGGTCGGATCCTGGGCGGAGACAAGTACTTCATCTTCAACGCGGAGTACGTCTTTGCGTCGGTCGGCCCGGCGAAGATGCTCGCATTCGCCGACGTCGGCAACACCTACCACGAGGATCAGGGCATCGACCTGACCCGCGTGCGGTCCTCCGTCGGAGCGGAGCTGCGCATCTTTCTCCCCATCTTCCAGGCCCCGCTGCGGTTCATCTACTCGTTCAACCTCGACCCCAAGACGCCGATCGACCAGTTCGGCTTCCCGATCACGAGGTTGCGGGAAAGGCGCTCCGGCTTCGACTTTTCGATCGGGCGAACGTTCTAACCGTCGCGGGCGCGTCGCTTCGGAATCTGCGTTCCGCACCGGCGAGCGGCTCGCCAGACCCGGCTCGACCGCTCGCCTGATTCCTCGCTCGCGCCCGCTCCCGCGGCGCGAGGCTCCTCCCTCGATTACCTCGGGAGACTCCTCGCGCCGCGACCGGAGCCCGTGACGACCGATCTCCCCGAGACCACCCCGGACCGGAGGGGAAATGCCACGGGGGCCTGGACTGTTGTCGTTTCGAGGAAATTGCTAATATGCCGCGTTTTTCCCGGTGGGGAAACAGAAGGAGTTTTGGAATGAAACGAGCCATCTCGACCGTCCTCGCGGCTTCGCTCGCCGCGGTTGCGGCCGCCCAGACGGCGCCCTCGAGCGCGCCGGCCTCGGCATCCGTCCGCATCGCGGTCATCGACGTGGAGCGCCTGGTGCGGGATTCGGCGCTGGGCAAGGAAGCCTTCAGCCGGGTCAAGAAGTTGAGCGATGACAAGAAGTCCGAGAACGATCGCCTGCAGAAGGAGCTCCGCGACATCGAGCAGAAGCTCTCCACGCAGGGCCAGTCGCTGTCCGACGACAAGCGGGAACAGCTCCAGAAGCAGTACAACGAGAAGTCGATCGACTACAAGAGCTTCACGGAGAAGGCCAGCCGCGACCTCGATCAGGCGCAGAAGAAGGAGCTGGCGGACCTCGAGCGGCGCGTGTTTCCGATCATCACCCAGCTCGGCAAGGAGCGCGGCTACACGCTGATCTTCAACAAGTTCCAGTCGGGCCTGGTGTTTGCCGACGAGACGGCGGACATCACCGAGGACGTGCTGAAGCGCTTCAACACCACCGTCGCGGTGCCCCCCGCGGCCGCCGCGAAGGCCCCGGCCGGGGCGCCCCCGGCAGCCCCGGCCCCCGCGCCGACGAAGAAGCCCTCGTAAATCGGGAAACGGAAAACGGAAAACGGGAAACGACGAGCCCCCGCAAGGGGGCTCTTTCATTAGGTACTATCCCGTCCCGCGTGCCATCTCGACGAGCAGACTCCCGGCGGGCGGCGACCCGGCCGCGACGGGCCGCAGCGTCTTCCACCTTCACCCTGGGGGAGCTCGCGGCCGCCGTGGGCGGCCGGGTCTGCGGTGATCCCGGGCTGACGCTCTCGGGAGTCCGGCCGCTCGACGACGCGGGTCCCGAAGACCTCTCCTGGATCGCGGGGGAGCGCTACGCCGCCGCCGCCCGGAAGAGTCGGGCCGGCGCCGTCCTGGCGCCGTCCGCGGAGGCCGCCGCCGGGCGTCCGGCGGTCGTGGTCGATGCTCCCGCTCTGGCGCTCGCCCTGTGGCTCGAGCGGAAGCTTCCGCGCAAGCGCCATCGGCCGGGCGTCGCAAGGGGAGCCCGGGTCCATCCGACGGCGCGGGTCGGGCGGGGCGCGTCGATCGCGGCCGGGGCCACGGTGGCCGCCGGGGCGCGCGTCGGAGCGCGCAGCCGGATTTCCGAGGGCGCGTTCGTCGGAGAGCGGGCGGAGATCGGAGAGGACAGTGTCCTGCACCCGAACGTGACCGTGGCGGATGGCTGCGTCGTCGGCTCCCGCTGCATCCTTCATCCCGGAGTGGTCGTGGGCTCCGACGGCTTCGGTTACGTCTGGGACGGGAACGCGCACCGCAAGATTCCGCAGGTCGGGACCGTGCGGATCGGAGACGACGTCGAGATCGGCGCCAACTCGGCGATCGACCGGGCGACTCTGGGAGAGACGAGGATCGGCCGCGGCACGAAGATCGACAACCTCGTCCAGATCGGTCACAACGTCGTCGTGGGCGAGGACGTCATCCTCTGCGGACAGGTCGGCATCGCCGGGTCCGCGCGCATCGAGAATCGCGCGACGCTCGCCGGACAGGTGGGCGTAAACGACCACGTCACGGTCGGAGAGGGCGCGATTGCGACGGGCCAGGCCGGCGTCACCGGATCCGTCCCGCCGCGGGAGGTCGTGTCCGGAATGCCGGCCGCTCGGCACCGCGATTTCCTGCGGAGCGCGGCCCTCGTCGCGCGGCTGCCCGAGCTCCAGCGGCGACTCGACGAGCTCGAGCGACGGCTGGCGCGGATCGAGAAAGGAGGCCCGTCCTGGAGATCGGAATCACCGAAATCCTGAAGATCCTGCCGCACCGCTACCCGTTCCTGCTCGTAGACCGGATCCTGTCGGTCGAGCCGGGCAAGCGCGTCGTCGGGATCAAGAACGTCTCGTACAACGAGGAGTTCTTCCAGGGGCACTTCCCGGGCAACCCCGTCATGCCGGGCGTTCTCGTGGTCGAGGCGATGGCGCAGGTCGGCGGCGTGGGCCTGCTCGCGAGCCTGCCGGACCGCGACCGGAAGTTGATCTACCTGACCGGCATCGATCGCTGCAAGTTCCGGAGGCCCGTGGTCCCGGGCGACCAGCTCGTGATGGAAGTCGAGATGGTCACCATCAAGAGCCGGCTCTCGAAATGCCGGGCGACGGCCCGGGTCGGCGATGCCCTCGTTGCGGAGGCGGAGCTGCTCTCGACCTTCGTCGACCGGCCGTGAGCGTCGACGTCCACGCCTCCGCCGTCGTGTCCCCGGGCGCGAGGCTCGGGGACGGAGTCCGCGTCGAGCCTTTCGCGGTCATCGGAGACGCCGTCGAGCTCGGCCGCGGGACGTCGGTCGGCTCGCACGCGCAGCTGGAAGGACCCGCCGTCTTCGGCGAAGACAACCGCATCTTCCCGCACGCGGTCCTCGGTTTCGAGCCGCAGGACTTGAAGTACCGGGGGGAGCGCACGCGCCTCGTCGTCGGGAGCCGGAACGTTTTCCGGGAGTTCTCGACGGTTCACCGCGGCACCGCGACCGGCCGCGGCGAGACGACGATCGGGGACGGGAACTACTTCATGGCGGGGTCGCACGTCGCCCACGACGGCCGGGTCGGCTCGTGGACCGTTTTCGCGAACTGCGCGTCCCTCGCCGGGCACGTCGAGGTCGGCGACCGCGCGATCCTCTCCGCGTTCGCGGCGGTGCATCAGGGCGTGCGGGTGGGCCGCTGCGCGTTCGTCGGAGCGTTCGCGCAGTGCCGACAGGACGTCCTCCCGTTCTGCAAGACCGACGGCATCGATGCGAAGACCTACGGAATCAACACCATCGGGTTGAAGAGACAGGATTTCTCGGAGGAGACGATCGCCGCGCTCCAGAGGGCCTACCGGCTCCTGGTGAAGTCCAAGCTCAACACGACGCAGGCCATCGAGAGGATCGAGAAGGAGATCGTCGGTGTGCCCGCGGTGGACGAGCTCGTGACCTTCATTCGCGAGAGCAAGCGGGGATTTCATCGGTGACCGGAGGCCGCCGATGAAGGAACTCCGCCTCGCGGTCGTCGGAGTCGGACACCTCGGGCGACACCACGCGAGGTTGGCGGCCTCTCTCTCCGGGGTCGCGATGGTCGGCGTCCACGACCACCATCCCGGCCGGGCGGAAGAGATCGCGCGAGAGTTCTCGCTGCCGATCCTCCCGGACCTGGAGTCCGTGGCCGGCGAGGCCGAGGCCGTCGTCGTGGCGACGCCGACCGTCACGCACGCCGAGATCGCCGGCTTCTTCCTCGACCGGGGGCTCCACGTCCTCGTCGAAAAGCCGATCGCGGCGTCCGTGTCGGAGGCCGACGACCTGCTCGCCCGGGCGAGCCGGGCGAGGCGGGTCCTCCAGGTGGGACACGTCGAGCGTTACAACCCGGCGATCCAGGCGGCCCTCGAGCTCGTCGCATCGCCGCGGTTCGTCGAAGTGCACCGGCTCGGCGTGTTCACCGCACGCAGCCTCGACGTGGACGTCGTGCTCGATCTCATGATCCACGATCTGCAGATCGTGTCGGCGCTCGTGGGGCGACCCGTGCGGGAGGTCCGGGCGGCCGGAGTCCCCGTCCTCACGGGAAAGCTCGACATCGCCAACGCGCGGCTCGCCTTCGAAGGGGGATGCGTGGCGAACCTGACCGCCTCCCGCGTCTCGGCGGAAAAGGTCCGCAAGTGCCGGGTGTTCGCGCCCTCCATCTACGTCTCCGTGGACATGCAGTCGCAGAGCGTCTCCGCCTACCGGCTCGCCGGCGAGCCCGGACGGCCGGAGATCGTCCCCGTGTCCGTCTCGGTGTCCCGGGAAGAGCCGCTCGCGCGGGAGCTCGCCGACTTCCGCCGCGCCATCGCGGAGGGGGGACGGCCGCTCGTCTCCGGAGAGGACGGGCGTGACGCGCTGGTCCTCGCGGAGCGGGTCCTGGATGCCGTCGGGGAGCACCGCGCGACCCTCGAGGAGGCGCCGGTCTGAGAGGACGCGTCGGGCTCGTCGGCGGGAGCGGGATATCGGATTTCGCCGCGATCGAAGGGCTTTCCGAAGAGACGGTCGATACGCCCTTCGGGCCCCCGTCGGACTCCTACTTCACCGGCACGCTCTCCGGCGTGCCCGTGGCGTTTCTCTCGAGACACGGGCGCGGGCACCGCATTGCCCCGGCCGACATCAACTACCGGGCGAACGTATGGGGCTTCAAGGCGCTCGACTGCGACGCCCTGCTCTCCGCGTCGGCGGTCGGCAGCCTTCAGGAGAGGCACGCCCCGCGGAACGCGGTCATCCCGGACCAGTTCATCGACCGCACGCGCCGCCGCGCCGACACGTTCTTCGGGGACGGGCTCGTCGCGCACGTGTCGTTTGCGGAACCGGTGTGTCCGGCCCTCGCTCTCGCGCTGGAGGAGGCGGCCGCTTCGGCGGGGCTCGCCGCACGTCGCGGCGGAACGTACGTCTGCATGGAGGGCCCGCAGTTCTCGACGCGCGCCGAATCGCGGCTGTACCGATCCTGGGGCGCCGATGTCATCGGGATGACGAACCTGACGGAGGCCAAGCTCGCACGGGAAGCCGAGATCTGCTACGCCACGCTCGCGCTCGTGACGGACTGGGACGCCTGGCGCGAGTCGGAGGCGGCCGTGTCGGTCGAGGCCGTCATCGCGATCCTCGCCGGGAACGCGGCGGCCGCCCGGCGCACGATGCGCGAGGCGGTCACGCGCGTCCGGCCCGATCGCGACTGTTCCTGCCGGAAGGCACTCGAGCACGCGATCCTGACCGACCGCGCCGCGATCCCGGCGGAGACGCGCCGGCGCCTCGACCCGCTCGTCGGGAAATACCTCTCGCCGTGAGAGCCGCTGGCGTGCGCTCCTCCCCGCTCCCGCTTCCCGACGAGGGCCGGATCGTCGTGACCGGTTCGGTGGCCTTCGACTACCTCATGCGGTTTCCCGGTCGTTTCGTCGACCATCTCGTTCCCGACCGGCTCGAACGGCTCTCCGTTTCGTTCCTCGTGGACGAGATGCGTCGGGTGCCCGGAGGCTGCGGCCCGAACATCGCCTATGGCCTTGCCCTCCTGAACGAGCGGCCCCTGCTCGTGGCGACGGCGGGGCACGACGCCGGCGACTACCGGGACTGGCTCGCGCGCGAGGGAGTCGACGTCTCGGGGCTCGCTCTCCAGCCCGACCTCTTCACCGCATCCTTCTTCGTGTCGACCGACACGGACCAGAACCAGCTCGCCTCGTTCTACACCGGAGCAATGGCGCGGGCCCGCGGTCTCTCGCTGGCGGATGCGGCGCCGGGCGACGTCGCGATCGTCGTCATCGCTCCGAACGACCCGGACGCGATGGCGCGGCACGCATCGGAGTGCCGGGAGCTCGGGTTGCCCTTCCTCTACGATCCGAGCCAGCAGGTCGCGCGCCTCTCCGGCGAGGACCTGGCCGCCGGGCTCGCCGGCGCGTTCCTGCTGATATGCAACGACTACGAGCTCGGCATCCTGTTGCAGAAGACGGACCTCTCGCGTTCGGAGATCGAGGAGCGCGTTCCCGCTCTCGTCACCACGCACGGTGCCAACGGATCGACGATCTCCGTCGCCGGGCCGCGCGGACGGGAGCGGCACGACGTACCCGCGGCGCGCCTCTTCCACCCGGCAGTGGATCCCACGGGAGTGGGCGACGCCTATCGCGCCGGGCTCCTGCGCGGAATACGCATCGGCGCGCCCTGGGAGGTCGCGGGACGGATCGGGAGCGTGGCGGCCGCCATCGTCCTCGAGTCGCTCGGGCCGCAGCCTCCGCGCTACGGGCTGGACGAGTTCGTCTCCCGCTACGTTTCGACGTTCGGGGATGAGCCGCTCCTCGCGCGACTCTTCGGCGGCGACGAACCTCCGCGCTAGAATGGTTCCTTCTCGAAGGGACCGATCCTTGAGCAATCGAGCCGTCCGCCGCGCAGCCTCGTCGTTCGCTCCCCGTGAACAATCGGGGACTCTGGACGCGCGCGGCTCGACCTTCGGCGTCGTCTGCGCCCGGTGGAATCCGACGGTGACCGACGCCATGCTCGCGTCTGCCCTCGAGGCTCTCGAGCGGCACGGCGCGCGCGCGAAAGATATCCTCCTCGTCCGCGTGCCTGGAGCCTTCGAGCTGCCCGCCGCCGTCCGCGCCATGCAGGAGAGCGAAGCGCCGGACGCGGTGATCGCGCTCGGCGCCATCGTCCGCGGCGAAACGACGCACCACGCGGTGCTCGGCCACGCCGTGGCGAGCGCCCTGGCGGCGCTGTCGGCGGAAACGGGATTGCCGATCGGCTTCGGCCTCCTGACGTGCGACACCATGGAGCAGGCCAGGAGCCGGGTGTCGAAAGGCGCCGAGGCGGTCGAGGCGGCGATCGAGATGGCGAACCTCCGGCGCGCCCTGCGGAGGACGTGAGATGGGCGCCCGACGCAAAGCGCGAGAGCTCGCGCTCCAGATGCTCTTCGAGCACGACGTTGCGGGAACGACCCCGGCCGACATGTTCGGGCGATCCGAGGATCTGAAGAACGCACCCGAGGGCGTCCGCGACTTCACGAAGCGCCTGGTGTCCGGGACGCTCGAGCATCGGGAGTCGCTCGACGCCATGATCTCGCGGCAGGCCGACCACTGGCGCCTGATGCGCATGCCCATCGTCGATCGAAACATCCTGCGCATGGCGCTCTTCGAGCTCCTCCACGAGCCCGAGACGCCGCGTCCGGTCGTGATCGACGAGGCGCTCGAGATCGCCAAACGCTTTTCGACGCCGCGCTCCTCGCAGTTCATCAACGGCATCCTGGACGGAGTCCTGAAGTCCGGCCGCTCGGGTCTCGCCGAGTCGTGAGCCGTCGCCTCGCCGTCTGGCTGGCGGCGGGGGCGATCGCGGCCTCCGCTCTCGCGAGCGAGCAGGTCGCCGTCTATCGCGGCCGGGGCGAAGCCCTCCGGCTCTTCGAGCAGTACGACAACGACGGTTACTCGCTGGCCGTGTCCCCGGGCGCCAGAGGCGAGGTCGAGCTGTCGGTCCGCGTGAGCGACTCGGCGCTCGAGAGCCGGGCTCCGTTTCCGACGGGGCAGCCCCGCGACGGAGCGATTCCAGCAGCGGCGGACCGGGACGAGTTCGTCGCGGGTTTAGTCGCAGGAGCAAGAACGCAGAGCGAGGCGGTCGAGAGGATTCTCGTCGGCCTGGCTTCGGCGGTTCGCTACGACCCGGACCGCGTGCGGCGACAGGAGCCGTCGGCGGTGTTCGCCGAGCGGCGAGGCAACTGCGTCGGCCTGTCGGAGCTCGCCGTGGACCTGCTGCGGCGCGCGGGGATCTCGGCGCGCACCGTTCAGGGCGTGCTGAAGGGCGAGCCGGGCTCTCCCTCCTACGACGCGGCCATCGGGGGCGCGTACCACCGCTGGATCGAAGTGCACTATCCGGATCGTGGGTACGTGTTCTCGGACCCGAGCGCATCGATCAACGGCGTCGATGCGCGGTATCTGCCGTTCTCGCGTCGCGCCTTCGCCCGGCCGCGCGGGCTTCTCGTCACGCCGCTCAGGCTCTCGGGCACGCTCGAATACCGCAGCATCCGCGCGGGTCCGGTGGTTCTCCAGGCTCGGCCGGCTGCTATATTCCCGGCCCCATGACCGCCCGCTACGACCCCGGATCCATCGAGGCGAAGTGGCAGCGCCGCTGGGCGGAGGGGAGCGTCGCCAGGGTCGACACGGCGGCTCCGGGCAACGAGTTCTACATGCTGAACATGTACCCGTACCCGTCGGCGAGCCGGCTTCATGTGGGCCACGGGCGCAATTACATCCTGGGGGACGCGCTCTACCGGCGCGAACGGATGGCGGGCCGCAAGGCGCTGAACCCCATGGGCTGGGACGCCTTCGGCCTTCCGGCGGAGAACGCCGCAATCCAGAGCGGCGTCCACCCGCGCGAATACACCCTCGCCAACATCGCCCGCATGAAGGAGCAGCTGAACCTGCTCGGCCTCCTGTACGACTGGTCGAAGGAGCTCGCGTCGTGCGATCCCTCCTACTACCGGTGGAACCAGTGGCTCTTCCTCCGGATGTGGGAGCAGGGGCTCGCGTACCGCAAGACCGCGGCGGTGAACTGGTGCCCCGGCTGCCGGACCGTGCTCGCCAACGAACAGGTGGTCAACGGGCGTTGCGAGCGCTCCGATGACTTGGTCGAGATCCGCGACCTGACGCAGTGGTTCTTCCGCGTCACGGACTACGCCGAGCGGCTGCTCGCCGGGCTCGACCGGTTGACCGAGTGGCCCGAGCGGGTCAAGACGATGCAGCGCAACTGGATCGGCCGCTCGGAGGGGGCGGAGATCTTCTTCCGTGTGGAGGCGCTGGCCGACCCGATCGCGGTGTTCACGACCCGGCCGGACACGCTCTTCGGCGCGACGTTCCTCGCGCTGGCGCCGGAGCATCCCGCGGTCGCCGAGCTCGGCGCCCGCTCCGACCGCCGCGCCGCGATCGAGGACTTCGTCGAGAAGGTCCGGCGGGAATCCCGCCTCGACCGCGAGGCGGAGAGCGGCGTCAAGGAAGGCCTCGACACCGGTTTCGTCGCCCTCAACCCCGCGACGGGCGAGCAGATACCGGTGTGGCTGGCGAACTTCGTGCTGCCCGAGTACGGCACCGGCGCGATCATGGGCGTGCCCGCGCACGATCAACGCGATTTCGAATTCGCGCGGCGCTTCGGCCTCCCGGTCCGCCCGGTCTACCGGACCGAGGAAGGGGAGATCGACCCCGACGCGATGATCGCGGCCGTCCCGCACGTCGGGTATCTCTGCAACTCGGGAGAGTGGGACGGGATCCCCTGCGGGCCCGAGGCCGTGCGCGCCGCCGTCGAATGGATCGAGGCGAAAGGGCTCGGGAAGGGGAAGATCGGATATCGCCTGCGCGACTGGCTGATCTCACGACAGCGCTACTGGGGAACGCCGATCCCCGCGATTCACTGTCCGCGCTGCGGTGTCGTCCCCGTGCCGGACCGCGACCTTCCCGTCCTGCTGCCCGAGGACGTCGAGTTCCGCGGAGCCGAGGGCAACCCCCTCGAGAAGTCGAAGGCGTTCGTGGAGACGACCTGTCCGAAGTGCGGCGAGGCCGCGCGGCGGGAGACCGACACCATGGACACGTTCGTCGACTCGTCCTGGTACTACCTGCGCTTTCTGAACCCCCGGGACGAAGGGCGGATGGTCGACCCCGAGCGCGCCGCGCGGTGGATGCCGGTCGACCAGTACGTCGGAGGCATCGAACACGCGATCCTTCACCTCCTCTACGCCCGGTTCGTCTGCCGCGTCCTGAAGGACCTCGGCCTGGTCGACCTCGAGGAGCCGTTCGAGCGTCTCTTCAACCAGGGGATGATCACGAAGCTGAACCCGGCGACCGGCAAGGTCGAGAAGATGTCGAAGTCCCGCGGGAACACGGTCTCCCCGGACGAACTCGTGGCGCGCTTCGGCGCGGACACCGTCCGTCTCTACACGCTGTTCATCGGACCGCCCGAGAAGGAGTCGGAGTGGTCGGAGGAGGGTGTCGTCGGAGCATTCCGGTTCCTGAACCGGGTGCACGACCTCTGCGCGCGCATCGCGGAGGGCGCCGCGCCGGGCATCCCCGAAGCCGCGAACGAGGACACCCCGCTGACGCGTTTCGAGCACCGGACGATCCAGCGCGTGACGGAGGACGCGGCGCGGTTCCACTTCCACACCGCGGTCGCGGCGCTGATGGAGTTTCAGCGCGCGATCTCCGACTCGGTCGAGTCCGGATCGGAATCGCCCGCGGTCGTGGCCCGCTCCGTCCGGACGCTCGTCAAGCTCCTCCATCCGATCGCTCCGCACCTGACCGAGGAGTGGTGGGAGCGTTTCGGCGAGATGCCGTTTCTCCTCGAGCAGCCGTGGCCCGAGTTCGACCCGGAGCTCGCAACGACTCCGCGCGTCACGCTCGTCGTCCAGGTGAACGGAAAAGTCCGCGGGAAACTCGACGTGGACCGCGGTGAAGACGAGGAATCGGCGGTCGCGCTCGCGCGTGCCGACGAAAAGATCCGACCCTGGGTCGAGGGCAAGGAGATCGCCCGATCGGTCTACGTGCCGGACCGCCTCCTGAATCTCGTCGTCCGGTGAGTCGCACCCGCCCGGGAGCACGCCTCGCGCTGGCGGCGTTCGTGGGCGCGGCGTTGGGTGCGCTCGGCTGCGGCTATTCCCTCGTCGGTCGGGGCTCGACTCTGCCGCCGACCGTTCGCATCATCCGGTTCCAGACCTTCGCGAACGAGACGTCGCGGGTCGGCGTCGAGCAGCGCGTCTCCCGGGAGGTCGCGCGCGAGCTCGCCACGCGCGGCCGCTTCGAGGTGACCGCGGGCTCCGGCCCGGCGGACGCGGACCTCTCCGGCGCCGTCACGCAGTTCGACCTCTACGCCGTCGCCTACGACGAGGCGGGCCGCGCCAAGGAGTACCAGGTCGCGGTGACCGCCCGCGTCACGCTGAAGGAGGTCCCGGCGGACAAGGTCCTCTGGGAAAACCCCGCCTACACCTTCCGGGAGAGCTACACGCTCCCGTCGAGCGCGGCGTCCTACGCCGACCGGGAAAACGAGGCGATCGACCGGGTCGCGGAGCGGTTCGCGGCGAGCCTCGTCTCGAGCCTGCTGGAAGGCTTCTAGGACTTCTTGGCGGCGGCTTTCGCCAGGCGGGACTTGTAGCGGGCGGCCGCGTTGCGATGGATCGCGCCCCGCTTCTCGGCGCGATCGATCTCGGAGTACGTCGCCGGCACGGACTCGGACCTCGCGGAACCTTCGCTCGCGCGGTGCTTCTTGATCGCGGTGCGCAGGCGGGAGCGGGCGGCTTTGTTTCGCGCGCGCTGCCTCTCCTGCTGACGCATTCTTTTCTTGGCGGACTTGATGTTGGCCATGAGACTCGGTTTCTCCTCGAAACGGTCTAGCGGGCTTCGACTCCGATCGACTTCAGCCGGGCGCGTGCCAGCCGCGCTTCCTCGGAGGCGGGATACTCGTGGATCACGTACTGGAGCTGGACGACGGCTTCGGCCTTCTGGCCGAGCTCCAGGAGCGCGTACCCCTTCTTCAGGAGCGCCGCCGACGCCTTGTCGCTCTTGGGCCAGTCCTTGAGCAGCCGGTCGAAGTCGGCGATCGCCTCGCGGTATTTCTTCTGGGAGTAGTGGGCCTCGCCGGTCCAGTACTGGGCATTGTCGGAGAGATCGGTGTTCGGATAGGCCTCGAGGTACTCCTGGAAGCCCTGGATCGCCAGGGCGTAGCGGGCCTTGGTGTAGTCGGCGTAGGCCGTGTCGTAGAGCTCCGAGGGGCCCGCGGCCGCCGGGCGCACGACCGATTCCGGCGCGCTCGGGTTGCGGGGATTCGGCGCCGGCTCGCCGACGCGCGGCGAGGTCGGGCTTGCCGGGGGCGCGCCCGGGGGCAGGACCGTGCCCGACGGAGCGGTGGTTCCGCCGCGCATGCGCATCAGGTCGCCCTGGGTCTCCGCGATCTGCTGCGAGAGCTGCGAGAGCCGCCGGTTGGTGTCCTCGAGCTTCGCCTGGAGACGCTCGATCTCGTTGGAGAGCTCGTCCAACTTGACGCCCGTGTCGGCGTTGGACTTCAGGAGCTGCTGGGTCTGGGCCGAGACGCTTTCGTTCAGCCGCGCGACCTCCTCCTTCGACGACGACTTGCGTTCGAGCGCCTGGATCTGCGACTCGATGTCGTTCATCTGGCGGTGCAGCCCCTGGATGTCCTCGGAGGAGACACACCCCGTCGCGAAGACGACCACGGCGAGCGCGGGCGTGAGGAGGACCAGAAAGCGACGGCTCGAGCGCACGGCTACTTGGCGGTGATGACGAAGTGCGCGCGACGGTTCTGCTGGTAGCAGTCCTCGGACGCGTCGGTGCAGGACGGCCGCTCTTTTCCGTACGAGACGGTGCGGATCCTCGACGCGGCGACTCCCAGCGAATCGAGGTAGTCGCGCGCGGCGTTTGCGCGGCGGTCGCCGAGCGCCAGGTTGTACGCGGAGGTGCCGCGCTCGTCGCAGTGACCCTCGATCAAAACCTGGATCGACGGGAACCGCTTCAGCCACTCGGCGTTGCCCGACAAGGCGCTGCGCGCGTCGTCGCGCAGATCCGACTGGTCGTAGTCGAAGTACGCGTCCTTGAGATAGCCCTTCTGGTTCAGGACATCGAGCGGAGTGCTCTCGATGCTCTCCTCCGGCATGGCCGCGGGGGGCGCGGGGGGAGGCGGCACTCGGGTCTCGGGCGGAGCCGGCTGCTCCACGGGGGGACGGGCTTCTTCGGTCGTGGTGGGAGGTTTCTTCTTGCACCCCTGCGCCAGGGGGAGGATCGCCGCCGCGACGAATGCGAGCGCGACCAGCGGAGTCGAGAGCCTCTTCATACCTTCTCCTTGTCCATCAGCAGGTTCGCCCGGACGAGTGCAGGCGACAGGAGGAATATAGCAAAGACCGTGCACTGTCCCAAGAAAGACCGCGCTCCAGCCGGTCGGTCACGGGAGCCACGCCGGCTGCAGGTTGTTCCCGGAGTCCGTCAGCTGGCGCTTGTTCTGGCCGTTCAGATCCATCGAGTAGATGTGAGTCCGGCCTCCCCGCCGGGAGGAGTAGACGATCTTCTGGCCGTCGGGGGACCACGTCGGATGACCGTTGGAGCCCTCCGACGTGAGCTGGACGGTCTGGCCGGTGGCGAAGTCCATCAGGCAGATGTTGAAATCCCCCTCGTTGCGGCACGCGAAGGCGATCCGGGCGCCGTCGGGCGACCAGGCCGCTTCGTCGTTCCAGTTTCCGGCGAACGTGACGCGGCGGGCGCCGCTTCCCTCCGGATCGACCACGTAGATCTGCGGGTTCCCGGACTGGTCCGAGGTGTACAGGATCTGACGCCCGGTCGGGGACCAGGCCGGAGACGCCTCGATCGCCCGGGTGGTCGTCAGGCGCCTCAGGCCCCCTCCGCCCGCGTTCACCACGTAGATGTCGGTGTTGCCCCTCGCCGACCCCGCGAACGCGATCTGCGTGTCGTCGGGGGAGAAGGAAGGAGACGCGTTCAGCTCGATCCCCGTCGCCACTTCCCGCTTCCCGCCGCCGTCGGCGTTCATCACCCAGATCTGCGGGAAGAGCCGCCCGTAGCTCGTGTAGACGATCTTGCCGGACCGGCCCGGGGCCGGGTTGATCGCGAGGTTCCGGACGGAGGTGAGCTTGCGGGGGTGCCGGCCGTCGAAGTCCATGGCGTAGATCTCTTTCGAGCCGTCGCGGTCCGAGACGAAAGCGATCGAGGTCAGGAAGAGGCCGTCCTTGCCCGTGAAGTACTTGACGATGTCGTTGGCCACGGTGTGCGCGATCCGCTCGACGTAGGTGGCGCCGCCGGAGTACCGCTTCCCCATGATCATCTTCCGGGCGGCGAGGTCCCACACGCGCGCCTCCACGGCCACACGGTCGCCCGAGACCTCTCCGCGGGTATCGACCAGGTACTCGGCGCCGCCGGCGCGCCAGCGGTCCGCGGCGTCCTGCGCAGTGGGGTCGCGGAAGCCCGCGGGGTAGTGGGCCGGGTCCGCGACGACGAAGACCCCGGAGTACTCGAGATCGGACTTGAGGGTCGCGGTGAAGGGATCCGACACGCTCGTCTTCATCGTCCCGGGCACCACGAGCTCGGGAACGGCGACGGCGGCCTTGCGGGCGGTGGGCTTGTTGATGGAAATCCAGAGGTCCTGGTTTTCCTGGCTCGGCGGTGCCTGGCCCGCCTGCGCCCGGGCGAGCCGGGGGAGCGCGGTCAGGGCGGCGAGCGCGATCAGGACGGCGAGGGTTCGGCGCATCCGGTTCTCCAATCGGAAGAGGATAGAGGATTCCGCGGCAGATCAGTCGAACTTCAGGTGGACGCCGAGCTGACTGCCGCCGTATTCGACGGGGAGTGGAGGGAGCGGGGAAGACGAAATCACCGCCCGCAGCGCCGCGCGGTCCACGAAGGGAAGTCCGCTCGAGCGCTCGACGGTGGCGTCGGAGATCGTGCCGTCCTTCTCGATCTTGAAGTGGATGACGGGCGAGACGGACCCGGGCGACGACGGCTTGAACCAGTTCATCCCGATCGCGACGAGCATCCTCTCCACGTAATACGAAAACTGGAAGTCGGAGTCGAACGCGGCTCCCGAGACGCCGACGTTGCCGCCCGCGCCGATCGCGCCGCCTCCGCCTCCGCCCGCACTGTCTCCCGACGACGGCAGGCTCACGTCCGGGGCCTTCGCGCGCTCGGGAGCCGCCGGCCGGCTCGCGACCGGTTTCTTCTTGTCCGTTTCCTTCGCCGGCAGGAGGAGCGCCTTCTCCGAAGGGGGCGGAGGAACGTCCTCCGGCTCCGGCTTCAGGATCTTCTTCGTCTCGGGCGGCGCGACGGGGGCCGGAGCCGGAGCCTCGCCTCCCTTGAGCGATCCCGCCGGCATGAGCCGGACCGCGACCGCGCGCGGCGAGACGAAGCGCACCGGGTGGCTCATGGAAGACCAGATGAAGGCTGCGGCGATCGACCCGTGGAGGAGAACGGCGAAGAACGTCCCGAGACCGAGGGGGAGAAAGCGCTCCCGCTCGCGCGCCGCGATGATGTCGCCGACAGTGTCCACGGTCCCGGGCGACTACCGCCCCGTCGCGCCCTTCGCGCCGGAGGTGTCGGTCACCATGCCGAGCTGCTCGATCCCCATCCGGTTCAGCAGATCGAAGGTCTCGACGACCGTTCCGTAGGAGAGCGACCGGTCCGCCTTCAGGAGCACGAACCGGTCCTTCCGACCTCTCAGAAACCGTTCGAGCCGGTCGCGGAGCAGGCCGCGGGCGACGGGCGTCTCGTTGATGTAGTAGAGGCCGTCCTTCGTGATCGAGAGCATGACGGGGTCTTCCATCGAGGCCGGAAGGTTCGTGGTCGCGGTCTTCGGGAGAGCGACGGAGACCCCCTGGTGGAGCATCGGCGCGGTCACCATGAAGATGATGAGGAGGACCAGCATGACGTCGACGAGCGGCGTGACGTTGATGTCCGCGAGGTGGTCGAAAGGGTCGCCGCTCTGCTTCTGAAACGCCATGAGAGTGGCCTAAGTAAAGTTCCGCTCCGCCAGGTTGATGAACTCCAGGGCGAAGTCGTCCATTCCCGCGCGCTGCTGCCGTACCTTCCCCATGAAGTAGTTGTAGAAAATGAGCGCGGGGATCGCAGCCGCGAGACCGGCGGCCGTGTTCACGAGCGCCTCCGAGATTCCGGGAGCGACGGCGACGATGGACGTCGAGCCCGTCGTCCCGATCGCGCGGAACGACTGCATGATGCCCCAGACCGTCCCGAAGAGCCCGATGAACGGGCACGCCGCCGCGGTCGTCGCCAGGAAGGTCATGTACTTGGTCAGCCGCGAGAGCTCGACACCGATCGCGCGCTCCAGGGCGCGCTCGATCCCCGAGATGTTGCGGATCAGGAAGCGCTGCGAGAGGGTGACGCCGCTCGCCGTGGCGCCCGGGTCGTCGGGGCGGTTCGCTTTCACCTGGGCGTCGAGCTCCGCGTAGCCGGCCTTGAAGAGCGTCGAGAGGGGCGTCTCGGTCAGCTGGTTGGCCACGGTGTTGACTTCCGAGAACCGCCGGGACTTGCGGAAGAACTCGACGAACTTCTCGGACTGGCGCGATACCCGGCGGAGCCGGACGAACTTGGCGAAAATGATGATCCAGGAGATGAGAGAGAAGAGGAGGAGGATACCGAGAACGATCTTGGCTGTGGGCCCGGTTTCCTTGAAGAAAGAGAGGATTCCCTGTCCCTGGCCGAGGTTTTCGACCTGCACGGCCTGAAAACCGGCGGAGATCATCGGGATCGAACGTAACATACCGGGCTATCGGCTGTCAGCCGCAAAGCACACGGCCGTCGGTTCTCCGCTGCGGCACGGGAGAGGACACGGGGGAATGGAGTTGCGGAAAAGAGACGTTGTTGTCGGCGTGAAGTCTGCCGTTTTCGCGGGCGCGCTCGTGATCGGTTTGATCGCTTCGATCGGCGCGACGCCGACGCCCGCGACGTCCGCCCCCCCGATCGGACTTCCGGGGGACCGGCCCGCCGAAATCTTCCCGGTCGACCAGATCGTTCCGGGGATGAAGGGCTACGGCTTCTCGGATCTGGGCGGCGGTCGGGGCATCCAGCGCTTCGAGGTCGAGATGATCGGGACGTTGAAGCGCTTCGCTCCGAAACAGGATCTCGTTCTGGCCCGGGTGTCGGGCGCGGGCCTGGAGCACTCCGGGATCATCGCGGGGATGAGCGGAAGCCCGGTCTACGTCGACGGCAAGCTCGTCGGGGCGCTCGCGTACGGCTGGCCGTTCTCGAAGGACCCGATCTGCGGCATTACGCCGATCCAGAGCATGCTCGACATCCGTCACGCCCCGGCCGCGGCTCCCGTCCCGATCGGGGGGCCCGCCGCGCGGGCGAGCGAGCTCGTCTCGAGGTTCGCGTCCCGGGACTTCTCGGGCGCCCTCGACGCGCTGCTCGCGCCCTTCCGCGAAACCACGACGGCAGGCTCGATGTCCCGCCTCCCGATCCCGGTCTCCTTCGCCGGAGGCGCCGGCGGAGATCCGGGCTGGCTCTTCGGCCGCGTGGCGGAAGCGGCGGGCTGGGTGGCCGCCCCCGCCGGAGCGTCCGGAGAGTCGTCGAAAGACCGGAAAACCGGCCCCCGGGAGGGGGAGAAGACCGCTCCGGTGCGCCCGGGCTCTTCGATCGCGACGGTCCTCCTCTCCGGCGACATGATGCTCGCGGCCACCGGCACGGCCACGTGGGTCGAGGGAGACTCGGTCCTCGCGTTCGGGCACCCCTTCCTCTCGATGGGCCCCATCGACATGCCGATGGCGAGCGCGAACGTCCTGACCGTGCTCCCATCGGTGTATCGCTCGTTCAAGTTCGCCGACACCGGCCCGGTCTTCGGGTCGGTGACGCAGGACCGTTCCACCGGGATCCTCGGTACCGTCGGGACGCGCGCGCGGATGGTGCCGATCACCGTCCGGATCTCGTCGGACGAGGTGCCGATCCAGACGTACCGTTTCGAGGCCGTTCACAACTCGATGCTGACGCCGGTGCTCGCGGCGGTGGCCATCGACAGCGTCCTGACGACGCTCGAGAAGAGGGCGGGCGAACGGACCCTGGTCTGGAAGTCGTCGATCAACACGCCCGACCGGAGGGTCCGGTGGGACACCGTGTTCTCGGGGCTCGCCGCGCGTGAGGACGCGGTCACGTCGCTGGCACTTCTGACGAACTACCTCATGGCCAACGAATTCCGGGACCTTCCGATCCTCGGCGTCGACGTCGAGATCGCTCACTCCGACCGTCTCCAGAACGGGAAGATCGTCAACGTCGAGCCGGCGAAGGAGAGGTTCCGCGCCGGCGAGCGCGTCCCGGTCCGCGTGGACGTCGTCGACTTCCGCGGCGGATCCCGGCGGATCACTCTCGAGCTCGACGTTCCGAAGGACACGCCGCCCGGGCCGCTCAACGTGTTCGTCGGCGACGGGAACGCGGCGACCGCGTACGACCTGGCGGTCTACCCCGCGGATCCGCAGTCGCTCGACCAGGTCCTCGACTTCCTGGGGCGCATGCGGCCCCCGAACAGCCTGAACCTGATCGCGTATCGCCGGACGCCGGGCGCCGTCGTGGCCGGCGAGCCGCTGCCGGCGCTGCCGCCGAGCGTCGCCGCCATCCTGCGCGACCGCGGTCCGGGAGACGGGACGCCCAATCTCTCCCACCTGCGCATCCTGTCGCGTTCCGTGGAACAGCCCGTGCCCCTGACCGGCTCGGTTCAGCTGAACCTGGAAGTGCTCCCCGACAACTGGTGAAGACGAGCGGATCGGTGCCCTTCCGCGCCGCGGCGATCTTCACGGCGGCGCTCGTGCTCTGCGCGGCCGCGGGGTCCGCCGCGACCGCCCGCATCTGGACGTCGGATACGACCGGAGACTTCTCGGCGGGCGAGGCGCGAGGAATCGGTGTGACCGTCAACGGAGAGCTCGTGCTGTCGCCGGGACTCGAGCGCGTGGAGGGCATCGGCGAAGCCGTTCTCTACGACGCCGTGACGGCTCCGGGGGGCACGGTCTACGTCGGAACCGGCGAAGCCGGGCGAATCCTCCGGATTTCCCCGGCCGGGAAGGTCGACACCTACGCGACCCTCTCCGAGAAGCAGGTCACGTCGGTCGCGATCGGGTCCGACGGGGCCCTCTACGCCGGCGCGTCTCCGGGCGGCAAGGTCTACCGGATCGAGGCGGGGAAGCCCACGCTGTACTACGACACGAACGCGCAGTACGTGTGGTCGCTGGCTTTCTCCGGTCCGGCGCTTTACGTGGCGACCGGCCTTCCCGGCGAGATCCACCGCGTGGACGCGGGCGGCCGCGGCCGGAGGATTCACCAGGCCGCCGACCCGCACGTGCGGACGCTGCATGTCGCGGCCGGCGAGGTCTGGGCGGGGACGTCCGGTTCGGGGCTCGTCCTCAAGGTCGATTCCGCCGGCAACGTCGCGACCGTCTTCGACTCCGGGAAGACCGAGGTCACCGCGATCGATTCGGGGCCGAACGGCCGGGTCTGGGCCGCGGCCTCGTCGTCGGAAGCGGGGGGCGGCGCGACCGAGCCGATTTCCGCCCCGCTGCCCCAGCAGCCCGCCCGGGGCGCGCCGCGACCGGCGCCGCCCGGGGACGAGCCGCCGCGCGATCGGGACAAGCCGGAGGTGACGGTCACCGTGGGGGCCCCACGTCTGGCCCCGGCGCGTCCTCCCACCCGGACGGGCTTCACGTCCGAGGTCATCCTCTTCGACAAGGGGGAGCCACCGCGGGTCGTGTGGACGGGGTCGGACGAGCTCGTTTTCGACGTCGGCGACGCCGACGCGACGTCCGTGCTGGTGGCCACCGGCCCGAAAGGGCGCCTCTACCGGGTCTCTCCCGACACCTGGTCGCTCGACCGCACCTTCGACGAGAAACAGGTCTCGATCGTCGCGGGCGACGCCATCGGCACCAACGGCTCCAGCGCGTTCTACCGCCTGAAGAACGGGAGCCGCACCGGCGAATACGTTTCACCGGTCAAGGACACCGGGCGCAGCAGCACCTTCGGAGCGTTCCGGTACGACGGGGAAGTGCCCGCAGGCTCGAAGCTCGAGGTGGCCTTCCGCTCCGGAGAGTCTTCGGCGCCCGACACGACGTGGAGCAACTGGTCGGAGTACCACGACGCCGCCTCGGCGGCCCGGGTCGCGGCGCCGCCCGGCCGGTACCTGCAGTGGAAGCTCCGGATGTCCTCGGGCAGCGGGAAGGCTCCGGCGGTCCGCCGCGTGGAGGCGGCGTATCGCAACCGCAACGCGGCGCCGGTCGTGGAAGCATTCTTCGCCATGGGCCCCAACGAGGTCTTTGCGCGCTCGGGCACCGGCGGGTCGAACGTCTTCGAGACGTCGGCGCCCGACGAGAAGGGGATCTTCACGAGCCTCGAGGAAGCGCGCCCCGAAACACCACCGCGCAAGCTCCTGCGCAAGGGATACCGGACGCTGACGTGGAAGACGACGGATCCCGACGGAGACACGGTCGTCCACGTGCTCGAGTTCCGGCCGGTCTCGTCGGACCGCTGGGTCCCGCTGAAATCGGACGTCCGCGAGACGTTCTACTCGTTCGACACGACGTCGCTGCCCGACGGGGAGTACGTCTTCCGTGTGACCGCCTCGGACGAGGAGTCGAACCCGGAGGAGGGCAAGTCCATGTCCCGGGAGACGAGCCCCGTCGTGATCGACAACACCCCGCCGTCGCTCAAACGGACCGCGTCCCGCGGCGCCCTCGGGGTGGAGGTCGTCGACGAGGCCTCGCCCATCACCGACTTCGAATACAGCGTCAACGCCCGCGACTGGGTCCGCGTCGAGCCGGAGGACGGGCTCTCCGACTCCCGGAAGGAGACGTACCGGATCGAGCTCGCGCCCGGCGACCGCGGCGGGTACCTGCTGATTCGAGCCACCGACGCCGCGCGCAACGTGGGAGCGATCTCGCTGACCGCACCCTGAGCCGGTCACATAATGTCGGCGTGAGACGCCGGAGAATCCTGGCAGTCCTCCTCTTCGTGGCGGCGTGCCGCGCCCGGGAGGAGGCGGCGCAACCCTCCCGCATCGCGCCCACTCCGACGGCCGCGCCCGCGCCGGCGCTCGGGTATCTCGACGAGTCCCGCGAGGGCACGCCCGTCCGGGGCGGAGTGCTGCGCCGCCGTCTCGTCGGGGAGCCGGCGACCCTGAACGCGGTCCTTCAGTCGGGCCTGCCCGAGCAGCAGGTCCTCCAGTACGTCTCCCGCCCGCTCCTCGACTTCGACGCGCGGCTCGAGCCCACCGGGAATCTGGCCGAGCGCTGGGAAGTGTCGGCAGACGGCCGGGAGTACACGTTCTTCCTGCGCGCCGACGCGGTCTGGGACGACGGGAAACCCGTGACTTCCGCCGACGCCGTGTACACGATCGGCCGGATCGCCGATCCGAAGGTCCTCTCTCCCGTCTACGAGCCGTTGTTCGCGGACCTCGAGTCCGTCGAAGCGATCGACGCGAAGTCGTTCCGGGCCCGGTTTCGGGAGGCGGACGCGTTCCGGGTTTACGCTTTCGCCCTTCCGCTCCTTCCGGAGCACCGCTATCGCGGACAGGCGTTCTCGAGAGCGCGCGAGAACCGGGCGCCGCTCGCGAACGGCCCCTACCGGCTCGCGCGCTGGAGGACCCAGCAGTCGATCGAGCTCGAACGCAATCCGCGCTGGACCGGCACGCCGGCGCACTTCGACCGCATCGTCTTCCAGATCGTGCCGGAAAACTCGGTGGCCTATCGCGCCCTCGTCGAAGGGGATCTCGACGAAACCTGGATCGACCAGTCGCTCAAGAAGCGGAGCGCGACGGACCCGGATTTCCAGAAGTGCTGCCGGGTCGTCGAGTTCTACAACCTCGACTTCAACTACATCGCGCTGAACAACCGCTCTCCTTTCTTCACGGATGCGCGGGTGCGGCGGGCGATGACCATGTTTCTCGACCGGCCCGCGATCGTCCGGAGCCTCTACGAGGGCTCCGCCCGGATCATCTCGGGGCCGTGGGCGCCGGATTCTCCGGCGTTCGACCCGTCGGTGACGGCGCTTCCGTTCGATCCGAGGGAAGCCGTGAAGCTCCTCGACGAGGCGGGATGGCGCGACACCAACAGAAACGGGACGCGGGACCGCGACGGGCGGGAGTTCGAGTTCGACCTGCTCGTCTCGGCGGGCTCGACGGCGGCGCGGCAGATCGACGAGATCCTCGCCGCGGAGCTCGCCCGGGCGGGCGTGCGCGCGCGCGTCCGACCGTTCGAGTGGGCGGCGTTCACCGAGCGCGTCGATTCCGGCGAGTACGAGGCGGCGACGCTCGGGTGGGCGGCCTCGGATCCGAATCCCGACCCCTTCCCGTACTGGCACTCCTCGCAGTTCCCGCCGGAGGGCTTGAACAGCGCGTATTACTCGAACCCGGCCGCCGACCGGCTGATGGAGGAGGCGCGGCGCGAGCTCGATCCCGAGAAGCGGCGGGCGATCTATCACCGGCTCCACCGCGTCTTCCGGGACAACCCTCCGGTCGTGTTCATCGTGAACGCGACGCAGAAGTACGCCTTCCGCCGCCGGGTCCGCGGGCTCGTGACCTCACCGCTCGGCCTCTACGGCTTCTCGCCGGGGCCGCTGTCCTGGTGGGGGACGCCGGACGGATCCGCGCCCGCGGCGGCGACCGCCGCATCGCGGTGATCCGCTACCTCGTCTCCCGACTCCTCCTGGCGATCCCGACGCTTGCGGGCATCGTGGTCCTCGTCTTCCTCCTTCTTCATCTCGCGCCGGGAAGCCCCGCGTCGGCCGCCGGCTCGGCCGAGTCGGGCCGTCGGATGTCACAGGCGGCGCGCGAGGAGATGCGGAAGCTGTATGGGCTCGACCGGCCGCTTCCCGAGCGCTTCGCGAAGTGGATCGGGCGCGTGGCGCGGTTCGACCTCGGGGAGTCCTTCGTGGACCGCCGGCCGGTCGGCGAGCGCATCCGGGAAGCGCTGCCGGCGACACTCGCGCTGAACGGGCTCGCGCTCTTCTTCACGCTCGCGATCGCGATCCC
Source organism: Thermoanaerobaculia bacterium (assembly GCA_035457525.1). Classification (GTDB taxonomy): domain Bacteria; phylum Acidobacteriota; class Thermoanaerobaculia; order UBA5066; family Gp7-AA6; genus Gp7-AA6. Next base: position 35,956 of record DATIBN010000077.1, read on the forward strand.
GATCGGCGTCGTCGCGGGGGGTCGGCCCGAGGGTCCGTTCGACCGGACCTCGGCGGTCGTCCTGTTCGCGCTCTACTCGACCCCCGTGTTCTGGATGGCGCTGCTCCTCCAGACTCTGCTCTCGGTCGAGCTCGGGTGGCTCCCGCTGTACGGCGTTTCCTCGGATCCCGCGCCGGCGGGGCTCGCCGGCGTCGCGGATCTCCTCGCGCACCTGGCTCTCCCCGTCACGTGCCTGACCTACGGGTCCCTGGCGTTCCTCGCGCGGCTCGTGCGCGCCGGCGTCGTCGAGGCGCGCTCCCAGGACTACGTGACGGCGGCCCTCGCCCGCGGAATCTCGCGACGCGCCGCCCTCTGGCGCCACGCGTTCCGCAACGCACTGCTGCCGGTGATCACGCTCCTCGGCCTCCTCCTGCCCGGGCTTTTGTCCGGGAGCGTCATCGTGGAGCGCATCTTCGCGTGGCCCGGCCTCGGGCGCCTCTACTTCGACTCCATCCTCTCGCGCGACTACCCGGTCGTCCTCGGCCTCTCTCTCGTGGGCGCCGTGGCGACCCTCGCCGCGACGCTCGCCGCCGACGTCGCCTACGCCATCGCGGATCCGCGCGTGCGGGAGGCTTCGTGATCCGCCGGCTCCCCGGCACCGGCCGGTTCGCCCTCGCCGTCGTCGTCCTCCTCTGGATCGTGGCCGCCGTGTCGCCGTTCTTCCGCGAGAGAGCGTCGGACATCCGCCTCGGGGAGCGGCTTCAACCCCCGTCCCTCGCGCACCCCTTCGGGACCGACGACCTCGGGCGGGACCTCGCGGCCCGGGTCATCGCAGCGACGCCGATCTCGCTCATCATCGGGGTCGTCGCGGCGGCGATGTCGCTCGCGGTCGGATTCGGCATCGGAGGGGCGGCGGGATACCTGGGCGGCGCCGCGGATCTCGTCCTCTCGCGGCTGATCGAGGTCGTCCTCTGTTTTCCGGTGCTCTTCCTCCTCCTCGCGCTCGCCGCGTTCCTTCCTCCGTCGCCGGCGACCGTGGTCCTCGCCATCGGCCTGACGACGTGGCCCGCGGACGCGCGATACGCGCGGGCGGAAATCCTGCGCGCCCGGAGCCTCGACTACGCGAAAGCGGCGAAGGCCGCCGGCGCGACGCCCGCCCGCATTCTCGTCCGCCACCTCCTGCCGAATGCGCTGCCTCCGCTGCTGGTGTCGGCGGCTTTCGGCGTCTCCTGGGCGATCCTCGCGGAGGCTGCCCTCTCGTTTCTCGGAGTGGGCCTTCCCGCTCCGGCTTCGTCGTGGGGCGGGATCCTCTCGGCCGCGCCGGCCTACATCGAAGAGGCCTGGTGGCTCGCGGTCTTCCCGGGGCTCGCCCTGTTCGCGACCGTGTCTGCCTATAATCTGCTCGCCGAAGGCCTCCGACAGGCGACGACGAGCTCGAAGTGAAGTAATGCCGGAACGCGTGGCCCTCTATCCCGGCTCGTTCGACCCGGTCACCAACGGGCACCTCGACGTCCTCTTTCGCGCCCGCCGCCTCGCCGACAAAGTCATCGTCGCCATCCTGGAGAACGACGAAAAGAGGCCGCTCTTCTCCCTGGAGGAGCGGATCGAGATGATCCGCGAGATCGTGGGGGACGAGCCCTCCGTGTCGATCCGATCGTTCTCGGGACTGCTCGTCGACTTCGCCGGCCGAAGCGGCGCGACGATCATCGTCCGAGGACTCCGTGCGGTGTCCGACTACGAGTACGAGCTGCAGATGGCGCTGATGAACCGGCGGCTGGCGCCGTCGATCGAGACCGTGTTCCTCATGGCCAAGGAGGAGTACTCCTACGTCTCGAGCCGGCTCGTCAAGGAGCTCGCCCGCCTGGGGGGCGACGTGACGGGGCTGGTGCCGAACATCGTGCGCCAGCGCCTGGCGGACCGCTTCTGAGAGGTCCGGCCGCCGCCTCGCGCATGGTCGAGACGGACCTGCGCGTCCGCTACTCGGAGACGGACCAGATGGGAATCGTCTATCACGCGCACTATCTCGTCTGGTTCGAGATCGGGCGCACGGAGTGGTGCCGCGCCGCCGGCATCCCGTATTCCGACATGGAGAAGGCCGGTCTCTTCATCCCCGTCACCCGGGTCGAGGCG
>DATIBN010000078.1:0-3710 GCA_035457525.1 Thermoanaerobaculia bacterium
GGGTCGGGCGGGGTTTCGAAGTCGTACAGGAAGCGGAAGGTCCAGCCGACCGCGAGGCCCCCGAACAGGAGCACGGGCCACGCGACCGGATCCGCCGACCCGAAGATGCTCGCGAGAAGCCCCGCGACCGGGAACGCAAAGCAGAAGTCACGGACCGCGCGCGACGGCCGGAACACGGCGTCCAGAGCGAGTGCGAGCGAGAGGAGAAGCACCGGAAGGCGGTCGCGCGCGCCCGGCGGGAATCCGACGGTCAGGACGACGGCGCTGCCGGCCACCGCCGCCAGGAAGAGGAGGAACCGGGTCGCCGTGCCGGGCCGACGCGCCGGCGGAGTCGCGAGATCGAAATCCGGCTCCGCGAGGGCGCTCACGTCCGGTGATACTCCTGCAGAGCCGCGACGCCCGTCGCCTCCTCGCGCCGCGCGCGGATTCCTTCCACCGCCGCGGCCGCCGCCGAAAGGGTCGTCAGGCAAGGGATCCGGAGGCGCAGCGCGGCGGCGCGGATCGCGGCTTCGTCGTAGTGCGACTCCCCCCCGAGCGGCGTGTTGATGACGAGCTGGATCTCCCCGGACTCCATCCGTTGGACGGCGTTCGGGCCGCCCTCGTTGACCTTGTAGACGAGCTCCGCTTCCAGCCCCGACTGCGAGAGGGCGTCGCGCGTCCCCTCCGTCGCGCAGAGGCGGAAGCCCAGGTCGGCGAGCTCGCGGGCGATCGGCAGCAACGTCCCCTTGTCGTACGGATTGACCGTCAAAAACGCCATGCCGTCGAGCGGCAGATTGGTCCCGATCGCCTCGCAGGCCTTGGCGAACGCGTCGCCGAAGCGCGGCGAGATGCCCATGACCTCACCGGTGGACTTCATCTCGGGGCCGAGAAGCGTGTCCTCCCCCGGGAACTTGCGGAACGGGAAGACCGGTGCCTTGATGAAGAAGTCCACGGGCGGCCGCTCCGGCGGGAGGCCCAGGGATTCGATCGACCGGCCCGCCGCGAGAAGCGCCGCCGCCCGCGCCATGGGAATGCCGATGGCCTTCGAGACGAACGGCACCGTGCGCGAAGCTCTCGGATTGACCTCGAGGACGTAGAGGACTCCCCCCTGCGTCGCGAACTGGATGTTCATGAGCCCCTTGACCTGGAGAGCCTCCGCGAGGCGCCGGGTCGCCTCCGCCATCTCCGCGAGCTTTGCGGGCGTGACCTTCCAGGCCGGCAGGACCGAGAACGAGTCCCCCGAATGGATCCCGGCCTTCTCGATGTGCTCCTGGATACCGCCGATCCAGGTCGTCTTTCCGTCGGAGAGCGCGTCGACGTCGAACTCGAACGCGTCGTCGAGGAACCGGTCGATCAGGACGGGATGCTCCGGCGCGGCCTCGATCGCGTGCTCCATGTACGACCGGAGGTGGTCGTCGTCGAACACGATGGCCATCGCCCGGCCGCCGAGCACGTAGGACGGCCGCACGACGATGGGGTAGCCGATCCGGCGCGCGACCGCGAGAGCGTCGTCGCGGGTCCGCGCCTCGCCGTGAGGCGGCGCGAGGAGCCCCAAGTCGTGGAGCAGCTTGCCGAAACGGCCGCGATCCTCGGCGAGGTCGATCGACTCCGGCGAAGTCCCCCAGATCGGATATCCCGCGGCCTCGAGCGGCCGCGCGAGCGCGAGCGGCGTCTGCCCGCCGAACTGGACGAGGATGCCGTCGGGCCGCTCGTTGTCGAGGACGGCCGAGACGTCTTCGAAAGTCAGCGGCTCGAAGTACAGCCGGTCGGACGTGTCGTAGTCGGTTGAAACCGTCTCCGGGTTGCAATTGATCATGACGGTCTCGTAGCCCGCGTCGGCGAGCGCGTAGCACGCGTGCACGCAGCAGTAGTCGAACTCGATCCCCTGGCCGATCCGGTTCGGGCCGCCGCCCAGGATGACGACCTTCGGCTTGCCCGTCCGGATCGATTCGTTCTCGTCCTCGTACGTGGAGTAGTAGTAGGGCGTGTACGCCTCGAACTCGGCGGCGCAGGTGTCGATCGTCTTGTAGACGGGAATCACGCCGAGCTCCTTGCGGCGCGACCGGACGGCGGCCTCGGTCGATCCCATCGCGCGCGCGAGAGTCGCATCGGAGAGGCCGAGTCGTTTCGATCGGCGCAGCTCGTCGCGGGAGAGCTCCCCGGGCGACCGGCCCGCCAGCGACCCTTCTTCCGCCACCATCTTCCGGATCACGTCCAGGAACCAGGGGTCGATCCGCGTCCGGTCCGCCACCTCGTCGACGCTCATCCCGGCCAGGAACGCGCGCCGGATGTGGAAGATGCGCTCCCACGTGGGAACTTCGAGCTTGGCCAGCAGCTCCTCGGCCGGAAGCGGCCCGCGCCCGTCGTCCAGGCCGTCCCGGCCGATCTCGAGCGAGCGGATCGCCTTGCCGAGCGCCTCGGCGAACGTGCGGCCGATGGCCATCGCCTCCCCCACCGACTTCATCTGGATGGTCAGCGTCGGATCGGCCTTGGGGAACTTCTCGAACGCCCACCGCGGGATCTTGACCACGACGTAGTCGAGCGACGGCTCGAAGCACGCGGGCGTCTTCCGTGTGATGTCGTTGGGGATCTCGTCCAGCGTGTAGCCGACGGCGAGGAGCGCGGCGATCTTCGCGATCGGAAAACCCGTGGCCTTCGAGGCGAGCGCCGAGGACCGCGACACGCGCGGGTTCATCTCGATGACGACGCGGCGCCCCGTCTTCGGCTCCACCGCGAACTGGATGTTCGATCCCCCCGTGTCGACGCCGATCTTCCGGATGATGGCCTTCGCCTCGTTGCGCATCTCCTGGTACTGCCGGTCCGACAGAGTCATCTGCGGCGCGACCGTGATCGAGTCGCCGGTGTGGACGCCCATCGCATCGAAGTTCTCGATCGAGCAGACGACGATCACGTTGTCGGCGTGGTCGCGCATGACCTCGAGCTCGAACTCCTTCCACCCCTCGACCGACTCCTCGATCAGGACCTCGTGCGCGGGCGACTCGGCAAGGCCGTGCCGCACGATCGAGCGGAACTCCTCGATCGTCCGCGCCGAGCCGCCTCCCGACCCCCCCAGGGTGAAGGAGGGGCGGATGACGAGGGGCAGGCCGATCTCGCGCGCGATGCGCTCCGCGTCCTCCCGGCTTCGCGCGCGCTCGGACCGGGGAACCTCCGCCCCGATCTCCAGCATCGCCTGCTTGAAGAGGTCCCGGTCCTCCGCCAGGCGCACGGCCTCCCGGCTGGCGCCGATCATCTGGATGGACCACTTGTCGAGCACCCCGGAGTCCGCGACCGCGAGCGCCAGGTTCAACCCGGTCTGGCCGCCGACCGTGGGCAGGATCGCGTCGGGCCGTTCCTTCTCGAGGATGCGCTCCAGGAAATCCGGGGTCAGCGGCTCGATGTACGTGGCGTCGGCGAGCTCCGGGTCCGTCATGATCGTCGCCGGGTTCGAGTTGACGAGGATGACCCGGTAGCCCTCGCGCTTCAGCGCCCGGACCGCCTGGGTGCCGGAGTAGTCGAACTCGCAGGCCTGCCCGATGACGATCGGACCCGACCCGATGACGAGGATCTTCTGGATGTCGGTGCGTTTGGGCATCGAAGGCGGCGCGAGTATAGAGAACAGTACCGAGTTATTGCACGGTCGCGCTCAGTGCCCTCGTCGCAGCGTGAGGAGTCTCCCGAAGGGAGGAGCCTCACGCTGCGGGAGCGAAAGCGAGTGAGCGACCAGGCGAGCG
>DATIBN010000079.1:0-10325 GCA_035457525.1 Thermoanaerobaculia bacterium
CAACTTCACCGTGCTGCTGCACGAGGTGGTCCACCGCGCGGTCTTCAACGGGCCGCGCCCCTCCGCCGAACGCGCACTCGCGATCCTGTACGCGATCCCCTCCGGGATTTCGGCGCTCCAGTTCACACGGTGGCATCTGACGCATCACAACGAGCTCGGTGATTCGATCGCCGATCCCAAGCGCCACTACCTCTCGCCGAAGATCAACAAGGCCTGGTACAAGCTGCTCTACTTCACGCCCGCCCTCTTCCCGATCTACTTCCGGGCCGCGCGGCTCGAGACCGCGAGCTATCCGCCGCATCTCCAGCGCCGTATCGCCTGGGAGCGGCGCGCGACGATCGCCTTTCACCTCGCCGCCATGGTGGTGATTTTCCTCGCCGGCGGCTGGGGAGTGCTCGCCCGGGTGTACCTCGTCCCCTACTTCCTCGTCTTCCCCATCGCGTTCGCGTTGAACCGGCTGGGTCAGCACTACGCGATCGTTCCGGAAGACCCGGCTAAGTGGGGCAGCGTCATCCGGCCGTCGCGCTGGTGGGACTTCTGGTACCTCTACTCCGCCTACCACCTCGAGCACCACTACTTCACGGGCGTGCCGTTCTACAACCTGCGCAAGCTCCACTTCGCGCTGCGACCGTTCTTCGATTCGATCGACTGGCAGCCGACGACGTACGCGCGCCTGCTGAAGCTGTGGATCATCGACAACAAGGTCCCGCACACCAACTGGAGCCTGGAAGACGGGTTGGTGGGATAGCCCGGCTTCTTCCCTCTCCCCGCGCGCGGGGAGAGGGTCAGGGTGAGGGGTTCCCCCTCGCCCTCTCCAGAATCTCCTCCAGCGCCGACACGTCTCCGCGCTCGCGCGCCGTCTCTCCGGCGCGGTTGTACACGACGTCCCCTTTCCGGTCGAGGAACGCCAGCGTCGGGATGTAGCCGCGGTAGAACCGGGCGACGAGCTTCGCCTGATCCGACGACGGTCGCTCGAGGTCGACGACGAGGAAGCGCGCCGCGTCCCGGTGCTTCCGGTAGAACGCGACGAACCGCTCCGCCTCGCGGTTCGTGTTCCAGCAGTGCGCCGTCCCGAAGAAGATCGCGGTGGGCCGGTCCGACGCGATCCGGCCATCGGCGAGGCCCTTCCCCCGGATCGGGAAGGCGCTCGACGAGTCGTCCGTGAACGACAGGCCGGGGGCCAGCGCGAGGTCCATCGCGCCGCCCGGCCCGGCCGGCGCCACCGCCAGGGGCGGCTTGCCGGACGCACCCCCCGCGGAGAGCCGGGCCACGACGGCCACCGTCCCGAGGATCGCGACGGCAAGCAGGGGAAGCCGGGAGGTTCTCATCGAAAGATTGGATGTGACAGATCCGCCTCCGGTTTCGTAATAATCGCTCCGTGGACGAAGTCCAGGATTTGAACGAGCTCATCCGGGAGCTGAATTCCGACCGCCCGCCCGAGTCGGGCGGCAGCAGCGCCGCGCGCCTGGAGGGGTGGCTCCAGACGCTCGTGGAGCGGGGCGGCAGCGACCTCCTGCTCGTGGCGGGAGCGCCCCCCTCGCTGCGGCTCGACGGAAGCCTCACGCCGCTCCCGGGAGCACCGCTCGCGGGCGACGAGATCGAGGAAGCCGTTCTGCCGGCGCTTTCCTCGGCGGCCCGAACGCGTTACGCGCGGGATTCCGTCGCCGACGTCTCTTACAAGGTCCGGGGGATCGGGCGGTTCCGACTGAATCTCCACCGGGAACGGGGACGGGCCGCGGCCGCCATCCGCGCGCTTCCGAGCGAGCCGCCCCGGCTCGCCTCGCTCGGTCTTCCGCCCGGCGCCGAAGCGCTCACGCGGCTGCCCCGTGGGCTCGTACTCGTCGGGGGCCCGACCGGATCGGGGAAGACGACGACGCTCGCCGCCCTCGTCGAGGAGATCAACCGGCGCGATGCGCGTCACATCGTGACGATCGAAGATCCCGTCGAGTACGAGCATCCGCACCGCTCGAGCCTCGTCGAGCAGGTGGAGATCGGCGTCGACGCCCCCGACTTCCCGTCGGCGCTGCGCGCCGCGATGCGGCAGGCGCCCGACGTCGTGGTCGTCGGAGAAATGCGGGATCCGGAAACGATGCGGATCGCTCTGGCGGCGGCCGAGACCGGGCATCTGGTCCTCTCGACCGTTCATACCACCGACATCGCTTCGGCCGTCTCCCGGATCGCTGACTCGTTTCCGGCGGAGCGTCAGAACACGATCCGGCAGGAGCTCTCGATGGCGCTCGCCGCCGTCCTGACACAGACGCTCCTGCCGAAGAAAGGGGGAGGCCGGGTCGCCGCGGCCGAGCTCCTCCTGGTGAGCTACGGCACGCGCCAGCACATCCGGAAGAACGCCCTCCAGCACCTTCACCAGGAAATCGTCCTCACGAAGAAGCAGGGCTCGATCACGCTCGAGGAGTCGCTCGCCCGGCTGGCGAAAGACGGGCTCGTCGAGGTCGAGGAAGCGCGCGCCCGCGCGGCGCATCCCGAGGAGTTCGAGAACCACCTGCGCGCCGGCTAGCCCGGACGGACCTCATGTTGACCGAGCGGGAGGTGCAGTTCGCCGTCCTGGCGTTCTCCTCGCTCTTCTCCGTCATCAACCCGATCTCGGCGGCGCCGATCTTCGTCGGCCTGACCCTGGGCATGCCGGCCGCCGAGCGCCGCCGCGCGGCTTTCCGGGCGTGTCTCGCCGCGGCCGCCGTTCTCGCCGTGTTCGCGGCGGCGGGAGGCGCGATCTTCTCGTTCTTCGGCATCACGGTACCGGCGTTCCAGATCGCCGGCGGGATTCTCTTCACGATGATGTCGCTCCGCGAGATGCAGGAGGGGGAGCGCTACGTCTCCCAGAGTCACATCGAGAGGGAGGATCCTTCGATCGTCCCCCTCGGGATACCCGTAATCACCGGGCCGGGAGCGATCTCGGCCGTGATGGTCCTCGTCGGGCAGGCTCAGGACGGTCCGAGGCGCATGGCGCTCGGCGTGGCGATCGCCGTCAACATCGTGCTGACGCTCGTGATCCTGCTCGCCGCGCCGACGATCGTCGCGCGAATCGGACCGACGGGTCAGCGGATCGTTTCGAAGATCATGGGGCTCATCACCGCCGTGATCGGCATCCAGTTCGTGCTGAACGGCGTGTCGACCGTGCTGACGGAGATCATCCGCGCGGCGCGGGGGTGATTTCGCCGCAATGTGGCAAGTGGAGACCTGACCCCCAATGTGGCAAGTGGAGACCTGACCCCGTCTACACCTCCCGCCGGAACAGGACCTGGGTGAGAACGCCGCACACGAGCGAGAACGTCAGGAGAAAGAGCCACTCGGGATAGCAGCTCTCGATCGAGGCGCCGCGCAGCAGCAGGTCCCGCAGCGCCGCGACGCCGTACGTCAGCGGGTCCGCGTCCGAGATCGCCTTCAGCCACTTCGGGTACGACTCGACCGGGTAGAGCGCGCCGGAAGGGAAGAAGACGAGCACGTTGATGATGCCGAACATGCCCCGCAGGACGCTCGTCTTGCGCGCGCGCGCGAAGAGAAGGAACCAGAGAGCGGAAATGGCGAGCGCGGTCAGGAACACGGTGACCAGCCCGCCGCCGAGTGCCTCCGGCGTCGACATCGGCAGCGGGGTGAACAACATGATGGCGACGAGAACGAGTCCGCCCGCGAGCCCCGCGACGAGCGTACCGGCGAGCATGTGCCCCGTGACGATCGCGCCGGTCGAGACCGGCGTCACGAGGTACCCCTCGTGGTATCCGTACATCCGGTCCTCGATCACCTGCAGCCCGCCGGCGACCATCGAGCCCATGAAGATGGCGAGGCACACGATCGCGGGTCCCAGATACGTCAGATAGTCGAGATAGGGGTACGCCTCGAGCCGCGCCGGCTCCGCCGTGGCGCGCCGCGCTCCGGTGGCTTCGCTCCAGACGTCGGCGAGCGCCGCCTCGACCGTCTCGTAAGAGAACCGATCGGTGTTGTCGCCGATGAACGCGGGCGCGGGGCCCTTCGCCGAGAGTCCGTAGGGCAGGATCCACACGCCGCGGTACCGGCCGTGTCGGAGCTCGCGGAGCGCCTCGTCGCGATCCGCCGGGAAGGACGCCACGACGAGGTTGCGCCCGGTCTGCAGCGCGAGCACGCCCCGCCGGCACTCGGCCGCGAGCGAGTTGCCTGCCTCGTCTACGACCGCGAGCGGCAGATCGACGAGCTGGCGGTTCAGGGCATTGCCGAGGACGGCGAGGTACACGAGCGGAAAGAGCATCGTCGAGATGATGAGCACCGGCTGCCGCCACAGCGTCAGGTACGCGCGCTGGCAGATGGCGAGGATCCCGAGCAGCGCGAGTCGGGGCCCCCGCGCGACCCCGCGGGCTCTCGACCGCGCGATCTCCGGCGCTCGTCCGGCCGTTTCCGCGCGGCCGCTCACGTCCGCCTCACGCCGTTTCTCTCAGCGCGCGGCCGGTGTACGCGAAGAAGACGTCTTCGAGCGTCACCGGCGCGATCGAGAGATGGAGGATCCGATATCCGCGCTCCTCGACGAGCTCCGCGGCGCGCCGCCCGACACCTTCCCCCGGCCGAGCTTCGAACTGCGCCGTGGCGGCCACGGGCGACCGCCAGTTGACCGCTCCGAGGGCGACGATCGCCTCGCGGTCCCGCGGCTCGATCGGGCGGTCGGTCTCGATCTCGACGCGTTCCCCGGCCGGGAGGCTGCGCTTCAACGCCTCCGGAGAGTCCTCGCAGAGGATACGGCCGCGGTCCATGATCGCGACCCGATCGCAGAGGACGTTGGCCTCCTCCATCGCATGCGTGGTGAGCACGATCGCGAGGCTGGGGTCCCGGGACTTGAGGTCGCCGAGCATCTCCCACACCGCCCGACGGCTCTGCGGGTCCAGACCGGTCGTCGGCTCGTCGAGAAAGAGAATGTGAGGCGAGTGGAGAACGCCGCGAGCGATCTCGAGGCGCCGGCGCATGCCGCCCGAGAGAGACTTGGCGACGACGCCGCGCTTCTCCCACAACCCGACCTGGGTCAAGCGCCGCTCGATCATCTCGGCGAGGCGCCGCCCCCACATCCCGTACATCTTTCCCTGCACGGAGAGGTTCTCGCGGACGGTCAGGTTCTCGTCGGTCGTCTCCGCCTGCGACACCGTCCCGATCGAGGCGCGGACGTCTTCCTTCTGGCGGACGATGTCGTAACCGGCGACGCGCGCGGATCCGGACGTCGGCGCGAGCAGCGTCGTCAGCATGCGGACGAGCGTCGTCTTGCCCGCTCCGTTGGGGCCGAGAAGACCGTAGGTCTCCCCCGGCCGGACCGCGAAGGTGACGGCGTCGTCGGCGACCACGCCGTCGAATCTCCGGGTGAGATTTTCCGCCTCGATGGGGTTCGCCGGCACTGTCATTCCGAGGAGCGAAGCGACGAGGAATCTCTGCCTCGAATCGAGAGATCCTTCGGTTCGCTCAGGATGACCCTTCGGGTCAATTCGCGCCCGCCTCGACGACGAACGTCTGGCCGGACACGATGGGCAGACCTTCGGCCGCGAGGCGCACGGAGAACGTCCTCAGGTCGCGACTCTGAAGCCCCCAGTTGCGCCGCGTCGCGAACTCGGAACGGGGACGAATCGAGACGACGCGCGCACGCACCCGCGCATCGGGGCGCGCCTGCGGCCAGACCTCGACGGATTTTCCGACAGTGAACGCGGACAGGCGCTCTTCCGGGACCTCGACCCGCAGGTACGGCGCCGCGAGTTGGATCGTCACGATCGGCTCCCCCGCGGCGACCCACTCCCCCTGCCGGTGGTGGCGCGTAAGCACGGTTCCCGTCCCGGGGGCCACGAGCGCGCCTTCCTTTTCGAACCGCCGCACCTTCCCGAGCCGCACCTGGAGCGATTCCTCTTCCGCGGCGATGCGGCCCTTCTCCGCCTCGCGAGAGCGAATCTCCGCGGAGATTCCCTCGCGGCGGTGCTGCAGCGTCTCGAGCTGCGCCGCGGGGGCCACGCCCTCGCGCACCAGGCGCGACACTCTCTTTTCCTCGCTCGTGACTTCGGCGAGCTGCGCCTGCAGGCGCGCGACGTCCTCACGGCGCGCCCGTTCCCGCGCTTGCGCCTCCGCCATCTGCCGCTGGAAGTCGGACGCGTCCTCGGCCAGTCCGGGCTCCTCGATTCGCGTCACGGTGTCGCCGCTGGAGACGGTCTCCCCCTCGTCGGGGACGGGGCTCACGATGCGTCCGCTGCGCGAGAACGAGAGGTCGAGGCTCTGCTCCTCTGCGATGGCCAGAAGCCGGACAGGTCGCCCGGAGTCGTCTTCGCGGCGCGCAAGCGCGGCGTAACCCCAGGCACCCGCCACCGCGATGGCGATCGCCACCCCCACCCAAACGGCTTTTTTCATCGGCCCAGCGGTCGACGCCGAGTTTAACGCCATTTCGGATGTCTCGAATCGAGGACGTTCCCGGCCCGAGGGCCCGGACCCCGCCGGGTATCACTCTTGCTCTTTCCCTCTCTTCTCATGGCAAACCGTGAGTCCGTCGGGCCGGCCAGGCACATTCTCGTCGTCGAGGACGACGGCAGCTACCGCTGGGTTCTTCGCCGTCTGCTCGAGAGCGCTTTCGGCGACGAGGTTTCCGTCGAGGAAGCGCCGACCGGCGACCAGGCGCTCGCCCGGCTCGCGTCCGGCCCTCCGCTCGACCTGGTGCTGCTCGACCTCTCGCTGCCCGGCGCGAACGGTTTCGACATCCTGCAGAAACTGCGGGCCGACGAACGCACGCGCCGCGTTCCGGCGATCGTCGTGACGAGCTCGCAGGAGGAAGCGGACGTGCGGCGCGCCTACGAGCTCGGCGCGAACTCGTTCGTGTCGAAGTCCGACTCGCCCGAGAAGACACTGCAGCGGCTGCGGCTGCTCCCCGTCTACTGGCTCGAGCTCAACCGGCTTCCCGAAGAAGACTCCTCGGCCGAGGAGCGCTCGAGCCGGTCCAGGACGTCTTCGGCGCGTCCCTGAATCGCGACGTCGAAGCGATCCGTCGCTTCCGTCGGTTCCGGGTTGATCTCCACGGTGAACGCGCCCCGCCGACGCGCCTCGTCGGCGAGCCCCGCCGCCGGGTAGACCACCGCCGAAGTTCCGGCGACGAAGCAGACGTCGCAATCGAGCGCGCCGAGCGAAGACGCGAGCACGTCCGGATCGATCGGCTCGCCGAACCAGACGACGCCGGGACGCGCGAGCCCCCCGCAGTGCGGGCACCGGGGCGGCATCTCGGAGAACGGAACCGCATCGTCCCGCCATCGCGCGGGCGATTTCGCGCAGCGCTCCCAGCACGCGAGCTCCCAGAGCGAGCCATGGAAGCGGACGACGTTTTGCGTGCCGGCGCGTTCGTGCAGGCCGTCCACGTTCTGCGTCACGAGCGTGAACGTCGGGTAGCGCCGGCTCCACGCGGCGATCACTTCGTGCGCGCGATTCGGGCGCGCGGCCGCGACGAGCTCCCGCCGCCACGCGTACCACTTCCAGACGAGATCGGGATCGCGGGCGAACGCTTCGGGCGTGGCGAGGTCTTCGACGCGGAAGCTCGACCACAGGCCGTCCGCGCCGCGAAACGTCGGGATGCCGCTCGCCGCGGAGACGCCCGCGCCCGTCATAACGGTGACGGCGCGCGCGCTCCGAAGGCGCTGGGCAACGCCTGCGAGGTCGTCTTCCAAGGCTCGATTATGGCTTGCAGCTCCCGGAGCGAGCGCGCGCGACGTGCTAGTCGCAGTACCGGTTCAGCGTGGAGATCAGAGTCTCGACCGGGATCGGCTTCTGAACGTAGCCGTCCGCTTCCAGGAACGCCGCGTGCCGTGCGCTGTCGTTCATCCCGGAGACGACGACGACCGGAATCCGGCAGAGGTCGGAGTCCTGGCGCTGCGCGTCGCGGAACTCCCATCCGGTCATGATCGGCATCATGAGATCGAGCAGGATCACGTCGGGTCGGCAGCCGCCGCGCAAGCGCCCCAGAGCTTCGAGGCCGTGTCGCGCGCACTCGACCTGGTAACCCTCTTCCTGGAGAAACGACGCGAGCGAGCCCAGGAGCTCCGGGTCGTCTTCGACGAGCAGAACCTGGCGGCTCATGGCTCGATTCTGCTCCCGGCTGCCCGGCCGGAAAAGTCCATTCGCTGTGATCGCATCGCTGGAGCGATCGGCTGCAAGACTGCTGCCTTGTCCTCGCGTGCGGACGAGGCGAAGGACGTTTCCTTTTGCCTCTACGGTTTAGAGCTCAGGCCCGCGGACGTCCTCGCGCGAGCAGCGCCCGGGCTGCAGAGACAGTGGTCCGAGATCAACTGCTTCAGTCTCGCCGGCGAAAACGGCTTTCGCAGCACGATCCCGGGAAGCACTTCCTTGTCGGCGAACGGATATGCCGAGGCGACTGCGATCGGGATCTTCGAGAGCGAGGGATGGCGGCCGTGCAGCTGGAGGAAATCCCAGCCGTTCATGCCCGGCATCATCAGGTCGAGGAGGATGAGACAGGGCTGGAGTTTGCCGTCGCGCAGCAGCTCCATTCCCGCGGCGCCGTCCGCCGCAGCCGAGACGCGACAGCCGTCTTCCTCCAGGACCTGTCTCAGGCCCTCTCGGAGGAGCTCGTCGTCTTCGATCAGGAGGATTCGGTGCATCGCGTTCCGAGACCTCCCACGGTGCGCTGCAAGGAGAGGACCAATCGGACGCCTCGACCCGCTCGCGGGAGCGGCGCCTGCCGCCGCGCAAGCCGTTATCGTGGCGTCGGCCACCCGCAGCGCCGTGATCTCGAGCGTCACGAACTTCTCGATCTCGCCGTAACCGCGAAGGGTCGTTCGAAGCCTCTACCCGTACGAGTTCGCCTTCACGAGCGCCTGGAGCTTGGGGCCGGCCTGAGAGAGGTCCTGATCGGTGCTGTAGATGATGAGGACCTGCACCTTTCCCCCGTAGCTGAACACGTGTTCGCTCTCGATGCGAAATCCGTTCGCCGGGAAGAGACTGCGATAGTCCGCGAGACGGTTCTGAGGCGTGAAGAACGCACCCACGAGAAGCGTCCCATCGCTCGGCGCGTCGCCGACGGTGATCTCGCCACGGATCCACGAGTAAGCCCCATCGATCAGCGTATAGCTGCCCGGGGAGAGCGAGGCCGGCGGCGAGAGGGCTCCGTACGCGAGCGTACCCGTGGCGAAAACCTGCGCCGTGTCGCTCCGCACGGTCAGGCTGTGGGTGTGACCGTTGTCGGCGTTGACGACGGACACGGTCGCGCCGGCCGGCAGCGTCACCTTCATCGGCAGGAGGTAGCCGTTGGTGGGGCTGATGAGCCTCGTCACGTCCTGGTGGTGCGACTCGTTCGGGACCAGGAAGACGAACGCACGGACCGATGAGGGGAGAACCATCGCCTGGCTCGCGTGCACCTCGGAGGCCGTCGGGATCGGTTGGACGCCGACGGTCACGGTCACGCTCTTCGAGACCGTCCCCTCCGGGCCCGTGCACGTCATGCCGAAGCTCGTCGTCGTCGTCAGCGACCCCGTGCTCTCACTGCCGTTCACCGGCCGGGCGCCGCTCAACCCGGCCGTGAAGCTGCACGCATCGGCCCCGGTCGTGCTCCAAGTCAGCGTGGAGCTCCCGTTCTCCGCGACGTTCGTCGGAGCGGCGCCGAGCGCGAGCGTGGGACCGGTTTCGACGGTTACGGTCACGCTTTTCGAGACGCTGCCGCCGGAGCCCGTGCACGTCATACCGAAACTGGTAGTCGACGTCAGCGTCCCCGTGCTTTCCGTCCCGTTCACGAGACGGGCGCCGCTCAACCCGGACGTGAAGCCGCATGCCGTGGCCCCGGTCGTGCTCCAGGTCAGCGTCGAGCTCCCGTTCATCGTGACGCTCGCGGGGGTGGCGCCGAGCGTGAGCGTGGGAGCGGCGCTGCCACTACCCGAGGCGGCGAAGTTGTCCGCGCGAAAGGTCTGCACGGTGCTGCTCAGGTTGCCCAGGCCGATCCCCACGTTCCCGGCAGAAAAGGTCGAGTCCACCACCGAAAGCAGCAAAACGCCGTCCACCCTGACTGTGAGCGTCGTGCCGGTCGCCTGGCCCTCCAGACGGAAAAACGTGTTCGTCGTCGGATTGGGAAGTGACTTCGTTCCCACTACGGTCTCGATTCCGTTGACGACCCGGGAGATCTGAACGAGGCTGCTCCCGCCGCTCGATCGAGAGACCAGGTAGTAGTTTTGGGGGCCCTGGTACCGCAGGATCAGACCGAAGCGGGGCGCGCTGTTGTTGGGCCGGGCGAAGCTCGCTCCCACCGTCTGCGCAGCACTGCTGAAAGTCGGCACGACGGCCATCGGGAACACGCTCTTGGTGGGAGCGCCCCGCAGCTCATTCCCCGAGATCGA
>DATIBN010000080.1:0-2270 GCA_035457525.1 Thermoanaerobaculia bacterium
GCGGGGGCCGTCCGAGGCCTGGAGCGCGCGCAGGATCAGGCCGTCTTCTTTTTCGTCCATGCGAAACCTCCCATCGCCAGCTTCCGGTATCGAAATGCTCCCCAGATCGCGGCGCCGATGGCGCCGGCGTACGCGGACAGCTCGTGGCGCCGGACCTCGGTCGAACGCGACGTCCGGGCCGTCTTCTCGAGAGCGCGTATGACTGCGGCGAGGAGGCCGTCGTCCGCGGACAGACCGCCGGTCACCATCACGACGTCGCCCTCCGTTCCGACCGACTGGATCAGACGCGCCACCCGTCCCGCCATGCTGTCGTGCAATCCCCGGAGGATGTCGGCAGCGGCGATCCCGCGCGAGACCATGTTGATGACGTCGGTCTCTGCGAGCACGGCGCAGATCGAGCTCACCGTCTCCGGCTTCGTGGAAGAAAGGGAGAGGGCTCCGATCTCGGCCTGCGCGACCCCGAGATAACGCGCAATCGACTCCAGGAACTGTCCGGATCCCGAAGCGCACTGGCTCGTCATCTTCGAACGAAGCACCCGGCCGCGCTCGTCGATCGCGAACGCGCGCGAGTGGAGAGCGCCGACGTCGAGGACGACGCGGCAGCTCGGATCGAGGTGGAGGGCTCCCCGCGCGTGCGCGGTCATTCCGTAGAAGTGTCCCGTGGCGAACGGGACCTCCTCCCCCTCCCCCGTGGTCGCCACGTAGTCGATGGCGTCCACCGCGGAGGCGCCGACCGCCTCCTCGAACGCCTCTTCCACGACCTGGGCGAACCCCCGGCGCCGGACGCGGCACAGACCCCGGCCGAGAATCGTGACGACGCCGTCGGCGTCGGAGACGACGACCGTCTTCACCGCGCTCGACCCGACGTCGATGCCGCAGGCGATCGTCATGCCGCGCTCCGGGCGAAGTGCGCCGCGCCGAGCGCGCCCGTATAGATGCTTTCGGGCGAGATGTTGATCCGCGGCGAGCCGTAGTTCTCGTAGACGAGCCGCTCGAGCGCCGCGACGGCGGCGGGGTTGCGCGCGACGCCGCCGGTAAACGTGAATTCGTTCTCGATTCCGCCCGACCGGGCGAGCAGGCTCATCGCGCGCAGGATGACCGCTCGATGCAGGCCCGCGAGGATGTCCTCGCGCCGCTCGCCGAGCGCGATGCGCTCGCGCAGCTCGGCCCCGGCGAAAACCGTGCACGTGGACGTGATCCTCACGGGGCGGCTGCCGGCGAGCGCCATGGGGCCGAGCTCGTGCAGCCCGATGTTCATCTCGTCCGCGATGTAACCGAGATAGCGGCCGCACCCCGCGGCGCACCGATCGTTCATCTGGAAGCTGGTCACGATCCCCTGCGCGTCCACCTGGATCGCCTTGGTGTCCTGACCGCCGATGTCGAGGACCGTGCGAGTCCCGGGGAACAGGACGTGCGCGCCCAGGCCGTGGCAGAGGATCTCGGAGCGGATCCGCTCCTTCGGAAACGGGAGACGCGCTCTCCCGTAGCCCGTCCCGACTTCCCCGCAGACGTCCATCTCGACCTCGAGCGCCCGGACGACCGCTTCCCGGACCTCGGGCGGGTCTCCCAGGCGGCGGAGGGCCGCGCCGATGTGCTCGGAGAATCCGAGCTCGACCGGCTGGTTCTCGACCGCGACGATCGACTTGTCGTACAGGCCCATCAGGCGGTCGAACGTGACTCCGCTCGGCGCCTCGCCGGCGCCCGGAGGGCGCGCCAGCTCTTCGGCGATCCGGGCATACGCGGAGCCGGCGGCGTCCCGGAAGAAGTCGGATCGGGCCGTCTCGTCCCCCTTCTCGAACCGCTCCTCCTCTTCCGCCGCAATCCGCGCGATCAGCGTCTCGACCGTTTCGAGGAGCGCGACGCTCCCCTGCGCTTCCGCGCGCAGGCGCTCGCGCAGGCGATCGAGCTGCGCCAGGCGCTGCTCGAGCCGAAAAGCCGCGAGCAGCCGTTCGAGGGCCGGGGCGCCGGCCCACGCTTCGACTTCGCGCCGGAGCAGCTCGAAACGGGCCGACACGAACGCCTCGGTCCGCGCGAGACCCGCGGCCAGGTCGTAGTTCGAGCGGGAGTTCGTGATGCCGCGCCCGAGGACCTCCCCCTTCTCGTCGAGGACGACGGCCTTCGTCGTCGTGGATCCCAGGTCGACCCCGACGAAGCAGTTCACGGCGCTCCCGCGGCGGCCGGGCCGCGCCGGGCCTCGAGCATCTGGAAGTAGCTCTCCAGACGGTTCTTCAGGTTCGCCGCCGAGAAATACCGCGCGTCGACGAGGTCCG
>DATIBN010000081.1:0-23703 GCA_035457525.1 Thermoanaerobaculia bacterium
GCGTCCGGAGTCGAGCGAGACGAGCGTCGCCTCGAAGGCGGGAGGCCGGAGGACCTTGCCGTGCATCATCCCGGGGCGGACGAGGTCGGACGTGTACCGATGCTGCCCCGTGACGAAGTCGCGGCCGTCGACCTTCCGCGCGGGCTTCCCGGCGACTTTCCAGTCCGCCGCGGCCGTGAGCTTCGCATCCTCACCGACCACTTTCACGAGCTTCCGCCCGCGCGTGAGGTCGCCGTACGCGAGGCTTCGCCGCGAGGCCGGATCCGTGATGCGGCCGCTCTCGGCGAGGAGCTTCTCGCGAGGCGTCTTCCATCTCTCCGCGGCCATGTCGACGAGTAGCTCGCGCGCGGTCGCCGCGGCGGCGCGCAGCTGCGGGCCCATCGTCGGCGTCGTCCGGCTGCCGAAAGTCCCCATGTCCCACGGAACGAGATCCGTGTCTCCCATGACCATCCGGATCCCGCCGATCGGAACGCGCAGCTCTTCGGCGACCTGCTGGGCGAGAGAGGTCCGGATGTTCTGGCCCATCTCGACCTTGCCCGTATAGACGGTGACACGGCCGTCCTCGGCGATGTGGATCCACGCCGCCAGGTCCTTCGGCGGCTCCCGGCGCGCAGGCGCGCGGCCCGACTCCTGCCCGAGCGCCGGAGGGGCGCACAGGCAGACGAGGACGCCTCCGCCCACGATCTTGAACAGATCGCGGCGATCGACGTCGAAGTGATGGAGGGAGCCCGCGACCTCGTGCTGGAGGACCTCGGACCCGGTGTCGGCGCCGGGGCGTTCGCTCATCCGGCCGTACCCTTCCGCATCGCCTGCGCGGCTTTGCGGACCGCGGAGAGGATGCGCGGGTAGGTTCCGCACCGGCAGATGCTGCCCGCGAGCGAGCCCGCGATCTCCTCGTCCCGGACGTTTCCGTTCCGGCCGAGCAGGGCGGCCGCGGCCACGATCATGCCCGGGGTGCAGAACCCGCACTGGAACGCCTCTTCCTCGAGAAACGAGGCCTGCACCGGGTGCAGGCGGCCGTTCACGGCCAGCCCCTCGATGGTGACGATCGACTTCCCGGCCGACTCGGACGCGGCGACCTGGCAGGAGCGCGCCGCGCGGCCGTCCACCAGAACCGTGCAGGCGCCGCACTGCCCTTCCCCGCAGCCGTACTTGGTTCCCGTGAGGTCGAGCCGGTTGCGCAGGACGGAGAGGAGGGTCTCCTCGGGGGACGCCTCGACCTTCCGTTTCGCGCCGTTGACGGTCAGAACCACCGTCGCCATCCGGACCTCCGATGCCCGGAGCCAAGACTACTAGAATCCCTCGCGAGATCGCGGAAGGGAGAGACCGATGCCCGAGAAGAGGACCATCGTCGTCACCGGCGCAACGGGACAGCAGGGAGGCGCCGTCGCCCGTGAGCTTCTCGCCTGTGGCCGGTATCGCGTCCGCGCCTTGACGCGAAAGCCTCAGAGTGAACGCGCGGCGAAGCTGCAGGAGCTGGGCGCGGAGGTCGTCCAGGGCGACTTCGACGACGAGGCTTCTCTGCGCCGGGATTTCACCGGCGCCTGGGGTGTCTTCTCGATGCAGAACACATGGGAAGCAGGGGTCGAAAGAGAGGAGGTCCAGGGCAAGCGACTGGCGAAGGCGGCCCGGGAAGCCGGGGTTCAGCACTTCGTGTACACGTCGGTCGCCTCCGCCGACCGCGGCACCCGAATCCCTCACTTCGAGAACAAGCGGCGGGTCGAACAGACTGTGGAGTCGCTGCAATTCCCCTCCCACGTCGTGATCCGCCCCGTCTTTTTCATGGAGAACCTGCTCTCCCCGTGGTTCAAGCCGGGAATCGACCAGGGGAAGCTGATGGTCGGGATCGCGCCCGGGACCTCGCTCCAGATGATCGCCGTCGCGGACATCGGCAGGTACGGATGCTGGGCCTTCGACGAGCCCGAGAAGCTGAACAGTCGCGCGATCGACATCGCGGGCGACTCCTGCACGATGCCGGAAACGGCTCGGATCATCAGCCAGGCCGCCCGGCGGCCGGTCGAGTTCGTGAGGGTCCCGATCGAAGAGGTCAAGAAAGCCAGCGAGGATTACGGCACGATGCTCGAGTGGTTCGACCGCGTCGGATACGACGTGGACATCGAGAAGAACGCGCTCGAGTCGGGAATCCGCCCGACGACGCTTGCCGAGTGGGCGCCCCGCCAGAAGTGGTCGTGAAGAGGGGCGCGCCCGCCGGGTGATTTCACGGCGGACCACGGCGGTTCTGGCCGCGGCGGCTCTCGCGGCGTACGCGGTCCTGCTCGTCGCGGCCAACTCGTGGATCGCCGGCGGCTCCGACAGCTCGGGATACTTGAACGAAGCGCGGCTCCTCGCCCGGCGGAAGGTCTCCGAGGGAATCGGCGCTCTCGCGCTTCTCGAACTGCCGGCCGGCGACGACGAAGCCGGGGTCTTCATTCCCCTCGGCTACCGGGCCGGCCCGCTCCCCGGGACGATGGTGCCAACCTATCCGCCCGGACTCCCGCTGCACATGGCGCTCCTCGGTGCGATCGGCGGATGGAACGCGGCGCCGTTTCTCGCCGGGCCGATTGCCGCGGTCGCCTCGCTCCTCCTTCTCTTCGGGGTGGCGCGCGAGCTCGGGCTCTCCCGCGGGCTCGCCGCCTGCGGCGCGGTGATCCTCGCCGTCTCCCCGATCTTCCTGGGGATGGCCATCCAGCCCATGAGCGACGTGCCCGCGACGGCGTGGGTGCTCGCCGCGATCTATTTCGCGCTCCGGGCCCGCCGGCGCCCGGCGTGGGCCGTCGCCGCCGGGGCGGCCTTCGGAGTAGCGGTGCTCGTCCGCCCGACGAACGCACTCGCTCTGATTCCGCTTCTCCTGGCGCTGCCGGCGGAGCGCGGCCCGATCCTGCGCGCGATGGCGGGGGGCGCGCCGTTTGCCGCGTTCCTCCTCCTCTTCAACGACGCCGCGTTCGGAAGCGCCCTGGAGACGGGATACAGCGGGATGCTGCGCCGGACGATGTCGCCGGCGCACGTTTTGCCGCAGATCCGGCACTTCGGGCTCTGGCTGCCTGCGCTCCTGACGCCGCTCCTCCCGATCGCGTGGCTCGGAATCGGTTTCGACCGGCGCGTCGCGCGGCGTGACCGCGCCCTTCTCGTCACCTGGTTCGGAGTGTTCCTGCTCTTCTACTGCTTCTACGAGCTGTACGACGACTGGTGGTCCGTGCGGTTCCTGCTGCCGGGGATTCCGGCGATCGTCCTCGCCGCGCTCCTCGCCGCTCGCGACATCCGTCTGGCCGCGAGACCGAAGCGCCTTCTCGGCATCGCCGCTCTCGCCGCGGTCGTCCTGGTGAGCGCGGCGTGGATCGCCCGGTTCCAACTCCTCGGGATGGCGCGCGGCGACGTCGTGTATCGGGACGCGAGTCGCCGTGCCGCGCGGTTCGTGCCGTCGCGCTCGCTCATCGCGGCGATGCAGATGAGCGGCGCGCTGAAATACTACGCGGACCGCCCCATCCTCCGGTGGGACTACACGTCGCCGGCGAAATTCGCGGACCTGCGCCGGCGCGCGGCGGAGCGCGGCGTCGCCCTGTATGCGCTGTTATGGCCGTTCGAGGTCGCGGAGTTCGAGAAGCATCTGCCCGGCGACTGGCAACCCGTGGGCCGCTGGCGCGACGTCGTCCTTTACCGCCTCGACTGAGCGGTGCCGAAGGGTCGGACCCCTCTCCCGAAAATCCCGTACAGCGCGAGACCGAGGAGGAGGGCCACGCCTCGCCGCTACACTCCGAACTGCCGGAAGTGGTGGTCGAGGTGGCGGTATCCGAGCACGCCCCACGCGCGGCGGGACATCCGGCCGAACGCGGGATGCTCGGGCCATTCGAAGTCGCGCGGCGCCGTCCCCGCGGCGTCCAGCAGCTCGAGAAGCGTCGCGACCTCGGCGTCCCAGTCCGCCGGAATCCGCTCCAGGAGCTCCGCGGCCGTGGGCGCGCCTTTGGGCCACGGCAGCACGTAGACGAAGAGCTGCTTGAGCGGCGGATAGCGGATCGGAACCTGCTTGCGCTTCGCGGGGATCCGGCCGAGCGCCATGCGAAGCGCGTCCGAGCAGTGGACGACCATCTTCGGGGCGTCGAACCGGCCCCACCGCGGCCGCGTTTCCGGGGTGATCCGGCCCAGGCGTTCTTTCAGCTCACCACGCTGCTCTTCCCGGTAGAGCGATTTCATCGCGGGATCCTCCTGATGTCGTCGAAGTATGCTCCCGCCACTCGTCCGAGGAGGTCAACCATGTTCCTCGCATACCTTCTCGCGGTGTCGGTGACCGCCACGGCGACCGGTTTCGACGGACCCGAGAGTGCGTACTGGGACGCTCCGTCCCGCAGCTGGTACATCTCGAACGTCGCCGGAAAGGAAGACGAGAAGGACGGCAGGGGCTGGATCAGCCGCCTGGACGCGTCGGGCAAGGTGCTCGAACACCGCTGGGTGGACGGCCTGAACTCGCCGCACGGCATCCGGGTTCGCGGAGACCTTCTCTTCGTCTCGGATATCGACGAGCTCGTCGTCATCGACATTCCGAGAGCGCGGATCCGAACACGCCTCGAGGCGCCGGGCGCGAAGTTCCTGAACGACGTCGCCATCGGTCCCGCGGGAGAGGTTTACGTCTCCGACACGATCGGCAACGCGATCTACCGCTGCGCCCGCGCGTGCGAAGTCTTCGTCCGGAGCGAGAAACTCGAGTGCCCCAACGGCCTTCTGGTCGAGGGCCGCCGTCTGCTCGTCGCGGCCTGGGGCACCATCACGGATCCCGTCACGTTCGGGACGTCAACGCCGGGCCGGCTCCTCGCGGTCGACCTGAAGACGAAGAAGATCGAAGCGCTGGGTAACGGAAAGCCGCTCGGCAACCTGGACGGTCTCGAAAAGTCCGGTGCCGATTACCTCGTGACCGACTTCACGGCGGGAAAGCTCCTTCGGGTCTCCAAATCCGGCGCGGTGACGGTCGTGAAGGATGGATTCAAGGACAGCGCCGACATCGGCTACGACGGGGCCCGCGGGATCGTCGCCCTGCCCGAGATGAGCGCCGGCGCCGTGCAGTTCCTCCGCCTGGGCAAGTAGACGGCTCGGGTCTGAACGGGAATCCCGTCCGCTGTTACGATGCGCGCGGAGGCGCGCAATGAACACGCGGAAGCTCCGTCATCGACCCCAAACGTGCCTGGGAAGTCGGTGGGTCTTTCGCTTCGTGCTCTGTTCCGCCGGCCTCACCGCCCTCGTCGCGCAGGTCGCCACCGGTCTCGTCGCCGACGTCACGCTTGCCACTGCGGCGGCGCTCAGCCACGGACCCCTCATCAGCGATGTCACCCCGGATCACGTTCAGATCTGGGGTCGCACGAACGTTGCAGCCTCCGTGATGATCGAATACGCCCCGTCGGGTCAGCCGACTTTCGGGGCCACTCCTTCGGTTGTAACGTCGCCGGGAGAGGACTTCACCTTTACGCTGCCGCTGTCCGGTCTCACCGCCGACACGGCCTATGACTACCGCGTGCTGCTCGACGGCGTCCCGTCCGCAGTCCGGACCTTTCGCACGGCAAAGCCTGACGGAGACTCGACCGAGTTCACGGTTGCATTTGCTTCGGACGCTTTCCATTCAGCGGCCTCCACCGTGTGGGGCGCGCTGGCATCGAAGTCGCCGGCAGGGTTCTTCATCATCGGCGACTTCGATCACTCCAATCCCGTTTCGAATACCACGACCGCAACGGCTTATCTCGGGAAGCTGCGCCTCATGCACCGCCGGCTTCGTGGCCCGGAGACGCCCATCGGCGTGGACTTCGCGGCAAACGTGGTTGAACCGGGCCTGCCGATGTTCGGGCGGATGTTGGACGACCACGACAGCGGCAGTGACAACGTGAACAGCCGTTTCAAGTGGTGGGGACCCAACCTCCAGGCATTCCGCGAATATCACCCCATCCCGGCAGATAACGGTTTCTCCTCTGGAGGCATGTGGCAGGCGATTCAGCGCGGCCGCGCCCTCTTCGTCCTGATCGACGTGCGGAGCCAGCGCGATCCGTTGGGCCTGAAGACCATCGTCGGAAACGTCCAGAAGCAATGGCTGATCGAGAAGCTGACGCAGTGCAAGACGGATCCGACCCTCACCTGGTGTGTCCTCGTAACGCCGGTTCCGTTCAATCCGAACCAGCAGAAGCTCGACTCATGGCACGGTTACTCGGCCGACAGCCAGTGGCTCCTGGATCAGATTGCCGCACTTCAGGTCCCAAATGTGCTCGTCGTGAGCGGTGACTGTCACTGGGGCTCGATCGTACGGAAGCCCCTCTCTCCGCTGGATGAGTTGAACATCCCGAAGGTCAATGACGGGTTCGGCAACACTTGTAACAACCAACCCGCGCAGTGGACGCTCAATTCTGCCGCGGGTAAGAACGGCTTCGGCCTCCTGACCCTCCGCGCCAATGAGGCCGTGATGGCGATCTACAACACGGACGGGACGCTCCGGATGAGCTCCACGGTGCTGGCACAGGGCGCCGATGGGGGCGCGGATGGAGACGGTGATGGTGTGCCGGACAGCACCGACCAATGCCCGGACGTGCCCGGTGTCGCACCCGACGGGTGCCCCTTCGAAGGCGGCGACGTCACGCAGACCTTTACCCGTACCCGGGATGGGGAGCAGTTCCAGGTCAGCGTGCCACCATATGTCTGCCGGCGTTTGACCGGGGGCACGAGTGTTCTACGGATCATCAAGACCGTGAATGCAACTGAGCAGATCCTCAAGTCTGTCAGCGTGCAGAACCCGGCCAAGGGCGTGCCGTTCGACCTGCGCTGCCAGGTGATACCTACGGCCGTGAATCTCTATCTCGACGGCATCCTGAAGGCGACGGCAGCCCCCTGAGTCGCTGCTTCCCGATCCGCAGAGCGGTGGAGGCCTGACCCCCGTTACCGGACTCGCGGATAGTGGTTGCTGTGCTGGGTGAAGCGGGTCGCGCGCCCGTCGGCGCCCATCTCGAACACGATCTCCTCGCCGAGCGAGTCGTCCTTGCGGATGCGCCGGAAGCGGTGCTCGCCGACCTTCTTGAAGCGGTCGAGGTCCTTGACCGGATCCATCGTGGGAAAAGCCACCATCGCGAGCCCCTCGTCCCACGGGAGAATCGCCACCTCGCCGTCCCACGGCTGCACGTCGTAGGTTCCGGCGTACTTCCTCAATGACGCGTCGGACGCCTTCCCCTTTCCGGGCTCCTTCGTCGCCTCTTTCACCGCCGGCGCCACGATGTCGTAGAGGCGCTGTGCGAATCGCTCCGTCCGGACGCCCGACGAGTTCACCATGATCACCGTGGCGATTCTCTCGCCCGGCATGAGAAGCAGGTGCGAGCGGTATCCCGGGCAGCTGCCGCCGTGCCCGACGAACATCTTCGAATCGTCGTCCTTCCAGACCTCGAACCCGAGGCCCCACAGCGTGTCGAAGTCGGGCTCCGCCCAGTGGATGCGATACATCTCGCGCAGAGTGGTCGCCTTCAGGACTTCCCTCCCGCCCTTCTCGAGCAGCCGGAACTGCCACGACGCGAACTTCCCGAGGTCGCCCACAGTCGAGGCATAGCCGGCGGCCGGCCCGATGCCCTTCGCCGTGAAAAACGGTATCGGGCGGCGCTGCCCATCACGGTCGAGGGCGGTGTATCCCGTCGCGAGCCGCTTGCCCCGCTCCGACTCCGGCATCTGCGGCGTCGTGCTCGCGAGCCCGAGCGGCCCGAGGATGCGGCCGCGCACGTAGTCCTCGTAGGACATTCCCGAAGTCGCGGCCACGATCTCTCCGGCGAGAGTGAGGCCGAGGTTGGAATACTGGAAGTGGGACTCGGGCGTGTAGAGGGCCTCCTGGTCCGCGATCCGCGAGACGACCTCTTCGCGCGACGGGAACTTGAACTCCGGCGCGGACCAGTAGGGATAGTCGGACTCGCGCGGGAGTCCCGACGCGTGCGTGAGGATGCCCTCGACGGTGACGTCGCCCTCCCCCTCGGTGCGCTTCAGCCGGAACCACGAAAGGTGTTTGCCGACGGGGTCGTCGAGGTGGAGCTTTCCCTCGTCGCGCTGTTGAAGGACCGCGACGCTCGTGAAGAGTTTCGAGATCGAGCAGATACTGTAGATCGTGTCCGTCGTCGCCGGCCGCTTCGCCTCGACGTCCGAGAAGCCGAACGCCCCGCTCCACAGCACCTCCTGGTCGTGGACGATCTCGGCCGACACTCCCGGGATCCGATCGTAGGCGCGCTGCGCCTCGAGCCAGGTCCGCGCGAGCTCGAGCGCCTGGACGATGCGCGGGTCCTTCGCGATGTTCCGGGGGGCGGGCGGAGGCTCGGTTCCGGACGCTGCCCCCGCGAGAACGAGGATGAGGAGCGCACACGCGACGCGGCGAATCGACATCACTACCTCCCGAGAATCGGAACGAATTCTCCCATCTTGGGAAATGGAGACCGGGCCCTCAATCTGGCAGCTGGAGACCGGCCCCCCGGGGTCGTCAGGCGCGGTGATCGAAGTCGGCCAGCAGCCGTTCGAGCGCGGAGGGCTCGAACGGCTTGACGAGATGATGCGAGAAACCGGCTTCGCGCCCCTTCTGCTGATCGTCCTCCCGGCCCCAGCCCGTCATCGCGATCAGCTGCGTCTGCCGGGTTTCGGGCGCCGCGTGGAGCCGGCGCGCGAGCTCGTAGCCGTCCATCGTGGGCATGCCGATGTCGAGCAGTGCGACGTCCGGCCGGAAGGCCCGCGCGGTCTCGAGAGCGCGTTCGCCGTCGTATGCGACCCGGACCTCGTATCCCTGCAGCTGCAGAAGGAGCGCCAGTCCGTCGGCGGAGTCCGCGTTGTCGTCGACGAGGAGCACGCGAAGCGCTCCACGCGGTGCCGGGTCCGGCGAAGCGTCGGCGTCCGCTCTGTCGGGGAGCGTCGTCCCCTTCACCGCGGGCAGGAGGATCACGAACTCGCTGCCGCGCCCGGGTCCCGCGCTGAACGCCTCGACGCGGCCCCCGTGGAGCTCGACCAGCTTCTTGACCAGAGAGAGGCCGATCCCCACCCCCCCGGCCGAGAACTGCGTTCGCCGCTCGATCTGGACGAAGAGATCGAACACCCGCGGGATCATGAGCGGCTCGATCCCGATGCCCGTGTCCTTCACCCGGATGACGGCGTCCCCGCCGACGTCCATCGCGCTCATCTTGATCTGACCGCCGGGGTCCGTGTACTTCGCCGCGTTGTTCAGGATGTTCCCCAGAATCTGCTCCAACCGCACGGGGTCGGCTTGGACCAGGATCGGGGTCTTCGGGTACTCGACGGTGAGCGTGTGCCCGCGCTCGTCGATCATGGAACGCGCAGCGTCCGCCGCCGATCGGAGGGCGGTTCCGAGGTCGAGCACTTCTTTGCGGAGCTCGATGTGTCCCGCCCGGATGCGTGAGACGTCGAGCAGATCGTCGAGCAGCCGGGCCATGTGGCGGAGCTGCCGTTCGGCGATCTCGCGCGCCTGGGCGGCGTCGGCCAGGGTCGCGTTCGGCTGGCGAAGGACGTCCAGCGCCGTCCGGATCGGCGCGAGCGGGTTGCGCAGCTCGTGGGCGAGGAGCGCGAGGAACTGGTCCTTCTGGCGGTCGGCCTCCTCGAGCTCTTCGACGCGCCGCCTCTCGGTCATGTCGCGTGTGACCTTGGCGAAACCGCGCAGCCTGCCTTCGTTGTCGCGGAGCGCGGTGATGATCACGTTCGCCCAGAAGCGCGAGCCGTCTTTCCGGATTCGCCAACCCTCGTCCTCGACGCTCCCGTAGCGCTTCGCCATCTCCAGCTCCCAGGCCGGTTTCCCCTGGACGACCGCCTGCTCGGCGTAGAAGCGGGAGAAGTGCGTCCCGATGATCTCCGAGGCCGCGTAGCCCTTGATCATCTCGGCGCCACGGTTCCAGCTCGCGATGTTCCCGTCCGGGTCGAGCATGAAGATGGCGTACTCCTGGACACCGTCGACGAGGAGCCGGAACCGCTCCTCGCTCTCGCGCAACGCCGCCTCGTGCTGCCGCTGCTCGGTCAGGTCCCTCGTGATCTCGAGGAACCAGAGAACGTCCCCGTCGGTCGAACGGACGGCTGTGAGCTCCGAGCCCGCCCGGAAGCGCGCGCCGTCCTTCCGGATGCGCCAGCCCTCGTTCACGAACCTCCCCTGATCGCGAGCAGCGTCGAGCTCGAGGCGCGCCTGGCCGCTCCGCACCGACTCGGGTGTGTGAAGGACGGACACGTCTTTTCCGAGGACTTCGCGTTCCGAGAAGCCGGTGATCTGATGAGCGCCCCGGTTCCAGCTCGAGATGCGACCCGCCGGATCGATCAGGATGATCGCGGATTCTTCAACGGCGGCGAAGACGTGCGCGAGAATCTCCGGGCTCTCGCGGAGCTCCTCGCCGCTCTTCAAGAGCGCGGAATCCTCCAGAGGCTCTCCTCCCGACATCGAGGTGATTCTACGGGTACGACGGGAGCGTCACCCGCCGCCCGCTCTCCGTCGGGACGAAGCCGGCGATCCCGGCGCCGGCGCGTCGAGGAGCGGCGCTCCTCCGGAAAACGGGTCTGGGGCTCATGGTCCCCCGTGCCTGCATCAATCGGACCAGAACGGGCGGGCCTCTGCGGAATGAACGCGGTCTCCGGCCCGGTTCTGTCGCACGGGAAAACGAGCAACCGATGACGCGATCCACGTCTTTCGACCGGCGGACCCTGCTGACGGCGGTGGCCGGCGCCGGCATCGCGTCGGTTCTGCGCCCGCTGGCAGCCTCGGCGCTCCCCGGGCCGATCCTGACGCGCGCGATCCCCTCGACCGGAGAGCGGCTCCCACTCGTCGGACTGGGCAGCTGGATCACGTTCAACGTGGGAGAGGACGCGGCCGCGCGCGAGTCCTGCGCCGGAGTCATGCGCGCCTTCTTCCAGGGTGGCGGACGGTTGATCGACTCCTCCCCCATGTACGGCTCGTCGCAGGAAGTCATCGGCTGGGGTCTCAATCGGTTGCGCGACCCGTCCCAGCTCTTTTCGGCCGACAAGGTGTGGATCTCCTCGGGTGCGCGGGGTCCCGGGCAGATCGAGGAGTCCCGCCGGCGCTGGGACATCCCCCGCTTCGATCTCCTGCAGGTGCACAACGTGATGTCCGTGGACGAGCACCTTCCGACGCTCTTCGAGATGAAAGCAGCCGGCCGCCTGCGTTACGTCGGGATCACGACGTCGGAGGGTCGCCGCCACGCCGAGATCGAGCGGGTCATGCGAGCCCAGCCGATCGACTTCGTTCAGGTCACCTACAACGTCCTCGACCGCGAGGTCGAAGACCGGATCCTGCCGCTCGCGCGGGACCGGAAGATCGCGGTCATCGCGAACCGCCCGTTTCGCCAGGGCTCCCTCATCCGGAGCGTCGCGCGGTCTCCCCTGCCCTCCTGGGCCCGCGAGATCGACTGCGCGAACTGGGCGCAGCTGCTGCTGAAGTTCATCGTCTCGCACCCGACCGTCACGTGCGCCATCCCCGCGACGAGCCGTGTCGACCACGTACGCGAGAACGTCGGCGCGGCCTTCGGCCGCCTGCCGGACGAGACGATGCGGCGGCGGATCGTCGCCCACGTCGAAGCGCTCTGAATGTCGGAGTGGTGGACGTACACCCTCTCGGATCTCCAGTCGTTTTCGCTCTCCACCTACTACCGGCTCTTCGAGCGATACAACGCCGCGATCTGGCCGGCGCCGGCGGTGGCGTTCGTCCTCGGGCTCGTGACGATGGCTCTGTTGCTCGGCGGCGGGCCGCGGCGCGGTCGGATCGTCGCGGGAATCCTCGCGGCGTCGTGGCTGTGGGTGGCGATCGCCTTTCACGCGACCCGCTACTCCACGATCCACTGGGCCGCCTCCTATTTCGCGTGGGGGTTCGGCCTCGAGGCCGTCCTCATCGTCGTGACGGAAATCGTGGGCGGCGGCCTCGTTCTCGAGGGCCCGGTCGATGCAGTCAGCCGCGGGGGCCTGGCGATCTTCGCTTTCGCGCTCCTCGTTGCGCCGGTGATCGGACCTCTGCTGGGCCGGAGCTGGCGCCAGGTCGAGGTCTTCGGCGTCGCGCCGGACCCGACCGCCGTCGCGACCCTGGGCGCGCTTCTGCTCGCGGGCGGTCGGGTGCGTTGGGAGCTCTTCGTCGTCCCGGCGATCTGGTGCGCGCTCTCCGGAGCGACGCTCCTCGCCATGGAGGCGCCGGGCGCCGTGATCCCGCCGCTCGCCGCCGGTCTCGCCCTCCTCCTGGCGGCGTGGCGGGTGTTTGCGCGCCGGCGCGCGGTGCGGAGGACCTGACGCCGGACCCGAGAACTACTTCTGGTACTTCCAGTGCCTCGTCTTGCCCTCCGCCATCCACTCGATCGCGGTGTCGAGGCGTTTCTTGCGCGTGGCTTCGGCCTTGGCTTCCGTGATCCACTCGAGATATTCGCGCCGGTGGCTCGGGCGGAACGCGTCGTACGTCTTGCGCGCCTTCGCGTTCTTCTTCAGCGCGGCGGCGAGGTCCGACGGCATCCGGATCTCCTTCTTCTCGTGTTTGACGGGGCGCGGGATCTTCACTCCCGCCGCGTTCAATTTCGCCGCCTTCCGGACGTAGCCGACGAGCACGCTGTCCTTCGGCAGATCGGAAAGTTTCGTGATGCAGCCGAACTGCCCCATCGCCTCCTTGCTTCCGGGGACGATCAGAGATCCCTTCCAGAAGCCGAACGCGCAGTGCGCCTTGAAGGCGGCCATCCCGGCGAGCGGCCCCTTGTAGTCGAAGTGGGGCATGCTCCACTTGATCGTCTCCTCGACGTCGGGGCAGCCCTTGTGGACCACTTCGCGCAGGTGTTTCAGGATCGGCTTCGCGAAGTCGGCCGCCTTCGCGATGTACGCGTCGTGCCGCGGGTCTCTCTTTCCCATCCCAGAAATCCCCCGGCAGCGAGCATAACTCCGCGGCGACCGTCATGGGACGGCTCTACGGTACGAAGCCGTAGTCCACGAGCTCGACGTCGTTGTCGATGACGAGCCCGATTCCGCGGCAGTAGACCTTCGTCGACGAAGACTTCGGCTCGAGCGGAGACGTCTCGACGATCCGGACGCAGTCGGAGAAAGTCCCGGCGTCGGTCGTGACCTCGAGGTCCATCTCGACGTGTTCCGCACGGTCGAGGGCGATGCCGTCCGCGAGCTCCTGGAAATAGCGAGATCCCAGGAGAAAGGTCCCGGGCATGATGATGCCGGGCTCGGCGAGGCCGTCCGCATCGGGCTGCCCCGCGCGCCACTCCCCCTCGTGCGTGATCGAGCCGTCCGGGTTGTGGATGTCCACGTCTTCGCCGAAATACACGACGTCGCCGCGGCCGCCGCAGACGGCGAAGAAGTTCCGAGAGACCTCGACCAGCTCTTCGTCGACGGTCTCGACTTCCTCGACGACGCGCGTGGTGACGGTTCCGAGGCCCGGCACGGTGATCGCCTCCGTGTCGTCCAGCACCGTGATCTGCACCCGTTCGGTTTCGCCGTCGACCTCTCCTTCGAGGACGAGCCGGTAGCCGGGCTGGAGCAGGAAGTACGGATTCCCGCCGGTGGACTGGAACTGGCAGTCCGCAAGGTAGAAGCTGGACGTGAACGCGCCTTTGGGTTTCGGCGAGGCGTCGAGCCCGGCGGCCGGGAGCACAAACGCGATGGCGATCGAACCGGCAATGGATCTTAGTTTCACGACGCCCTCCTTTTTCGCCACTCGCGCCTACGGCTTGGTGAACGAGCCCTCCGCGATCGTCTGGTTTCCGCCCGCCTCGATCGCCAGCACCTCGAACGGGTGGGCGCCCGACGACAGAGAACCGGCGAATTCCGCGGGCAGCGTCAGGGTCGAGGCCGAGGCGGGAAGCGTGACCTGGAAGGATTCGACGATGACCTGGTAGCCCACGATCGTGATCGGCCGGTTCGGGAAGCCCGCCGGCGGGGCCGTGGGATGAGTCCAGCTGATGACTACGTTGTTCCCGCTCACCTGCGCCGAGACCACGGGCCCGGCGGGAATCGCGTGCGAAAGCCGGGGCCGACTCGTCAGACGGCCTCCGTCGACCATCACGCCTTGGAACGTGTACCGGTCCTCCGGAAAGAGCTCCAGCAGCTCCTCGAGTGGAAACTCGTCGAGGCTGGGTTCCGCGCCCTCGAAGAAGAGCTCGGTCATGCCAAGCTCGCCCCACCCCCCCTTGCCCGTTACGTCGAAAACCGTGCTCCCGTCGGGATGGACGATCTTGACGGTCCTCCAATCCTCGGCATCGAGGAACACGTGAACGCCGAGATCGTTGGCGGAAGAGTTGTACTCGAAGTAGATCCTCGCGACCGGAAACGGCGCGCCCAGGGCTCCAGCCGGGGCGAATCCCAGGACGCCGACCGTCGCCACAAGCACCTTCAACAGCTTCATCCGTATCTTCATCCGTCACCTCCCCGGGTTTCTGGACCTCCACCGATTCCGGTCGACGTCGACCGGCTGCTATCCTCGTTGGATGCCTCGCGTGGGGCGATCCTTCGCGCCGGCGTCTCTCTTACTTGCCGCTCTCCTCCTCGGGGGTTCGGCCGACGCGCCGGGAGCCCAGGCGACTCCGCTGCCGGCAGGCATCCCGCTCGGCGAGGCTCTCCAGGAGCTGCAGCGGCAGGGGTTGAAGATCGTTTTCAGCAGCGCCGTCGTGCGCCCCGAGATGCTCGTCCGCGCCGCCCCCACGGGAACGACGCCCCGCGCGATCCTCGACGAGATCCTGGCGCCGCACGGGCTCGCCGTCGAAGAGGGCGCGGGCGGCAGCCTGGTCGTGGTCGTCGCCGCCCGCCGGGAAGAGGGACCCGCGATCCGCGGCACCGTGCGCTCACGCGCCGCGCTCGTGCCGCTGCCGGGCGTGACGATCGCGGTCCTGGAACGGGGCGTCGAAACGACGACGGACCCCGACGGCCGCTTCGAAATCCGAGTCGCGCCCGGAAGCTACACCCTGCAGGCCCGCCGCCCCGGCTTCGTGATCGAAGAGCGCGCGGCGGTCTCCGTGACCGCGGCCTCCTCGGTCGAGCTGGCCTTCGTGCTGCAGCCGGCGCCGCTCGCGCGCGAAGAGGTCGTCGTCCACCCGAGCCGCATCACGGTCCTGCAGGAGGAGCCGGCCGCGCCGCTCGCGCTCGACCGCGAGGAGGTCCTGCGCCTGCCGCACCTGGGCGCCGACGTCTTCCGTGCGATCTCGCTCCTGCCGGGGACCACGTCGAACGACGTCAGCGCGCAGTTCCACGTCCGGGGCGGCCGGCGCGACGAAGTGCTCGTGCTGCTCGACGGCCAGGAGCTCTACGAGGCATACCACCTGAAAGAGTTCGACAACGCCCTGTCCCTCGTCGCCGCGTCGAGCCTCGCGAACGTGGACCTGACGACCGGCGCGTTTCCGTCGAGCTACGGCGATCGCATGGGCGGGATCCTCGACCTCTCGACCGTCGCGCCGTCGAAGCCCCGGCAGATCCGCCTTTCCGTCTCCATCCTGAACGCCCAGCTCGAGGGGAGCGGTGCGGTCGGCGAGCGGGCCTGGTGGCTCGCCTCGCTGCGCCGGGGAGCGACCGACCTCGCGGGGCGCATGTTCGGCGCGGAGGATCCCGCCTTCTGGGACGCGTTCGCGAAGGTCGACTACCGGCTGAGCGCGAGGCAGTCGGCGCGGCTGAACGTTCTTCACTCGGAGGACGAGCTCGACTTCGTCGAGGAGCAGGGGGAGGAAGTCACGCGGCTCGACACGACGTACAAGAACACGTACCTCTGGCTCACGCACCAGATCGTGCTTTCCGACCGGCTCTTCGTGGACACCGCGCTGTCGGGGAGCCGCGTCGACCGCGACCGACGGGGCTTCGAGGACGAGGACGAAAAGCAGTTCGACGTCCGCGATCAGCGGGACCTGGACGTGCGGGGCGTCCTCCAATCCTGGAACCTGCAGGCGGGAGACCGGAACTTCCTGAAGGCGGGATTCGAGATCCGGAGGTTCGACGCGCAATACGACTACTTCAGCTTCCGAGATTTCGAGAGCCCGCTCGCGCTCGTGCGGCCCGAGCCGCGCGAGGGGACGTTCGTCCTCCACGACCGCTACGTCGACGATCACGTCGGCGCATACGTCTCGGACCGCTTTCGGCCGCTCGACTCGCTGACGGTCGAGGCGGGTCTGCGCTACGACCGGCAGTCGCTGACCGGCGCGGACACGTGGAGCCCGCGCGTCAACGCCGCATGGAGGCTCGGCCGCTCGAGCGTCCTCCGCGTCGGGTGGGGCTGGTACCACCAGAGCCAGCGCGCCTACGAGCTCCTCGTCGAGGACGGCGACACGAGGTTCTATCCGCCGGAGCGTTCGGAGCACTGGGTCGCCGGGTTCGAGCACCTGTTCGACTCGGAGACCGCGGGGCTGCTGCGAGGGTTTCGGGCCGAGGTCTACACGCGCCGCATCCGGGATCCCCGCCCGCGCTACGAGAGCCTCTTCGAAGCGTTCGAGCGGTTTCCCGAAGGGGAGCTCGCGCGCATCCGCGTGGAGCCCGAAAGCGGACGCGCCGACGGCGTCGAGGTCTCTCTCCAGGGCACCGCCGGAAGCCGGATCGACTGGTGGCTGAACTACGGCTGGGCGACGACCGAGGAAAGGATCGACGGACGCGACGTGCCGCGGTCGATCGACCAGCGCCACACCGTGAACGCCGACGTCAACTACCGGCTGGGTCGCAACTGGGACGTCAACCTCGCGTGGCGGTTCCACACGGGGTGGCCGACCACCTTCGTCTCCGCGGAAGAAGAGGACGGCGAGATCGTTCCGGTGCTCGGCCCGCGAAACGGCGAGCGGCTCACCGACTACCACCGCCTCGACGCGCGCCTGAGCCGGAGGTGGCAATTCCGCACCGCACGGCTCACCGCGTTCCTCGACGTCCAGAACGTCTACAACCGGAGGAACGCCGCCGGACAGGACGTCGAGATCCACGACGACGGCGCCGTCATCCGGAAGACCGAGCGCTGGCCCGGGTTCTTCGGCTCCGCCGGCTTCTCCCTCGAGTTTTAGGAGAGGGTCAGGTCTCCACTTGCCACAGTGAGGGTCAGGTCTCGACTTGCCACATCGGCGCGGCTAGCGATTCGTCCTCCCTGCCCGGGAGATCACGATCGCTCCGTCCGACATGCGGTACTCGAGGCCCGCGCTCGCCAGCACGACGCCGGTCGCGTCGAGGGGCGTCAGGTGCGCGACCGACCCGTGCAGCTCGACGGAGTCTGCGAGCGCCGCGGTTTCGGCGTCGGCGAGCTCGACCCGGCGCCCGCTCTCCCGCGCGATCCAGTCGAGGAACTTGCGCACCTTCATCCCCTCGATCGGCGGCACCGGTGCGGACGCCAGGACCCAGTCCCACTCCGGTCCGAACGGAGGGATCGGGCGTCGCAAGAGCTTGCCGTCTGCGGCGACGACGAGATCTTCCCCCGCGGCCGCGTGCGCGGTTTCGGAGGCGCCCTCCAGTCTGACGGTTCCCTCTCTCACTTTCACCCTCGTGACCCCGTCCGCGACGCGGACCTCGAACTGCGTCCCGATGGGCCGGACGACGCCGGCCGGCGCGCGCACCGCGATCGGCTCGCCGCCGGCGGTGTCCACGTAGACGGCACCCTGCGCGAGCTCGATCGACGTCGGCGACGCGAGCGTCAGCCGCGTACCCGTGTCCAACCGCGCGGACGCTCCGCCGATCATGCGGAGGGCGAGACGTCCCGCCGGGTCCGTCGTGACGTCGGTTCCGGCCGGCAGGACGGTCCCGACCTGCCAGCGAGATCCGTCCGCCGTCCGCTCGACCGAGGCCACGTTCGGAGGGGGCGCCGCCGCCGGTGCGGCCGTCCGCGCCCGCCACAGAAGTCCGGCCGCCGCCGCGACGATCGCCGCGGCCGCCGCGAGAGGAATCCATCCCGCGACCCGCGGCCGGGCCGCGCGGGCGCCGTAGCGGCGACGCCACTCGGCGCGCGCCGCCTCACGGATCACGCCGAGATCCTCGCCGGGGAGGACGGCGCGCGGGCCCGCGTCGGAGAGCAGGGATTCGAACCGGTCTTCGCCGCTCACGGCGCCACCTCCGCTTCGGTCCCCGCGTCGTCCGGGAGCCGTTCGGGCTCGCCGACGCGCGACAGCTGCCGGCACGCCTCGCGGAAGGCCGCCCGGGCGCGCGACAACAGCGACTCCGCCGCCTTGTAGCTCGTCGAGAGGCGGCCCGCGATCTCCGCAACCTCGAGCCCCTCGACGTAGCGCCACTCGACCGCGCGCGCGTAGGCCGCGGGGATGAGGTCGAGCGCGAGGTGAACGAGCTCGGCCGATTCGAGCCGCGCCGTCGGATCGGCGTCACCGTCGGCCGTGCCGTCCACGAGCTCGACTTCCGCCGGCCGCCGGCCGCGCCGCCGGTAGTGGGCGGCGATCTCGTTGGCGCAGCAGGCGCAGAGCCAAGTGAAGAGCGGCGCCTCCGCACGCCAGCCGTCGAGGTTCTCGATGACGCGGCAGACCGTGGACTGCACGACGTCCTTCGTGAGCTCGCGGTCGTCGTGGAGCCGCCGCCGCGCGAAGCGGTACAGACCCGGAATGTAGGACTCGGTGAACACGTCGAAAGCACTCTCCCGACCCGCTCGCATTTCGTTCACGAGCGTGCGCTCCTCCTCGATGGACCGCGGCCCCCCGCGTCGCTCAGGTCCCATCAGGCCGGCCTCTTGGTTCGTTGGATGCCGTTCAAGCGGATTTCCTTCGCGATTATGCAACCCGGCCGGAGAAGGAATTCCCGCCCGGAGGCATCCAAGGGGTCGTGAGGCACACGCGCCGGTTCGCCCCGTTCGTGGCGCTGGTCCTCACGGCGGCCTGCGCGACCGCGCCGGTGAGTCACCTCGAACCGCTGCCGGTCGCCGCGCCTCCCTCCGCTCCCGCTCCCGAAGCGGCCGAAAGCCACGGCTCGTCGTTCACGCTCTTCCCGCAGCTGAAGAACGACGCCGTGCAGATCGCGAGCGCTCCCCTCCGATGGGACCGGTCCGACTGGACGAAGGTCGGCGTCGGAGCGGTGGCAGTCGCCGGCGCGCTGCTCCTGGACGAGGACCTCCGCGAGATCGTGCATCGGAATACGAACGACGCGACGCGCGGGCTCGCGAAGGCGGCGGGTCCGTTCGGCGCGGAGTACTCGTTCGCCACGCTCGGCGCGTTCTATCTCGCCGGGAAATACTTCCACGACGAGAAGGCGCGCGCCGTGGCGGAGGACGGTCTTGCCTCGAGCCTGATCGCGGCGGGTGTGATCACTCCCCTGCTCAAGGCGACCATCGGACGGCGTCGCCCGTCGCAGACCGACGACACCTTCGCGCGCGGGGACGGGGGCGTGAGCTTCCCTTCGGGCCACACGACGCAGGCCTTCGCGGTGGCGTCGGTCGTCGCGGCTCACTACGACTCGCTGTGGATCAAGGCCGCGGCGTACGGCATCGCCGGCCTCGTCGGCCTGTCGCGGATGGAGCAGAACGCTCACTACGCCTCCGACGTGCTCGCCGGCGCCCTGATCGGGGTCGCCGTCGGAAACGCGGTCGTTCGGATTCACGGAGAGGAAAGGCTCCGCATATCCCCCGCCGCGCCCGTCAACCCCGCGACTCGCGGGATGGCTCTCGCGATTCGGTTGCGACTACCCGACGGATGAGCTCGCGTGGCGGGAAGATTGCACGGATTTCGAGCGAGGGAGGCCGAAAATGAAGAGATTCAATTTGCCCGCGCCCGCTTTCTTTTTCATCGTCGCCACGCGCGCGGCCCTGGGAGCCGGCATCGGCCTCCTCGTCGCCGACAAGCTGAACCGCAGGAAACGGCGGACCCTGGGGGCTACGCTCGTCGGGGTTGGTGCGCTGACGACGATCCCGGCGCTCCTGACGTTGTTCGGCCCGGCGTCACGCCCCGAGCGCGACGTGCTCGTCGTCGCGAGCTGATCCAAAGACGGGGTCAGGTCTCCACTTGCCACATTGAGGGTCAGGTCTCCACTTGCCACATTGAGGGTCAGGCTGCCACATCAAAGTCCCCCGCCTCCGTAACGACCCGCCGCCTGCGGCGACTCCTCCGTCAACGGTCGCTCTCAGGGAGAGCCCGAGCGACCTCGACGGAGGGCGGTCATGCGCATTCGAATCATGGCGATCGTCGGATTCCTGGCGGGAGCGGCTGTCGGCGCGGCCCAGGCTCCGCCACCCTGCCCGACACCCCAGCCGACGCGTCGACCCTTCGAGGTCGATCTCCCGGACGTGCGAGAGTTTGCGTTGCCCGAAGCACCCAGCGTGGACCCGAACCAGTTGCGGGAGGCGGCCATAGACGCGGCACAGCCGGGGTCCGCCCGCGCCCCGTCGCGGGCAACGGCTCTTCCCGACGTCGTCGCGCCCTCGACCGAATCCCTGACCGAGGCAGGGATCGCTTCACCCACGGACGGCCTGACCGCCGGGGTCCGAAGAGACTCCGAGACCTGTCGGTTGATCAAGTTGCTGCACGCCTGCCGGCTGCGATCGCTCGAGTCGAAGAAAGGGAAGTGGGAGGAGATTTCGGGACGGCTGTCTTCTCTCGCGACCCTCTACAAGTCAATCCGTGACGAGGAGTTCATATCGAAAGAGCTGCTCGATGCGATCGAGGCGGAACTCGCCGAAGCGAAGCAGGCCGCAGAAACTCCGGGCGTGAAATTCACGCCGCGGGAGGCGCTCGAACTAGCGGTCCTACTGAGGAATCAAGCGTACGTCACGGCCCTCTGCGACCGGAACGCCACACCGAGTCCGTACTACAACCTGAAGGTCGGCGCCGAGGGCTTCTGGCGCGACGGCAGCCCCACGGACGGCTTCGCAACGGTCGACTTCACGTTCCTGAATCCGGCGTGGCTGAGGGCGAAGCTGAAATTCCTCGTGCTCGAGCTTCCTCCGCCGAAGACTGGCTCGTGCGCCACTCTGAATTACGACACCCTGCTCGAATCGAGTGAACTGATCCATCCAGAGTTCGACATTCTGCGAGCCGACCGGAAGGATTTTCCGGATTTGACGAGCAGTAAGTGCCGCGTATCGCTCCGGGAGGTCTTCCTCGAGCGAGCCGGTCAAATCACGACCGCAGCCCGCAATCAGCTCAAGGAGATTTCGGGTCAGGAGAAGTGCGAAAGGGAGGAGAAGAAGGCGTCGAACGAAGCTCTCGACAAGGCTAAGGACGACGTCGCCGCCGCTGAAGCAGCGCTGAGCACCTCCCTGAACCGCATGCGCCTGGACAAACCGGGAGAGTCGTTCCAGGACCTCAGCAAGCAACTCAAAGAACTTCACTGTCTCCGCGAGATCCGCGACCAGCGGGAGGACGAGGCCATGCGGCACGACGCCAACCTCGCGGCGCTCGGACGGCGGCGCGCAGAGAGATCGGGGGCCATTCCGCTCTGCAGCGCACTCGCGGACTTCGAGGAGTTGATGGATCGACTCATGCTTCGACTCGAGGAACGTTCCTGGAAAGCTCTCCTCTTCGGCCGACCGCGGGTCGGACCCTACGTGCTGCCCGACCCGGTCGAGGTCGCAATCGCGCCCATCTGGTTCAACGCGAGACTCGGAACCGAGCCCGTGCCCGATCCCACGAAAGGAAACGAAGCCGGAGATCCCCTGTTCGACAACGCGGCCCGGCCCGTCGTGAGCTTCGGGCTTCAGAAACTATGGAACATCCGAGGCTCCACAATCCTCCTCGGACCTTACGCCGGCGCGGGGACCATGCTCGGCACACTCCCTGGAGAACAAAAGGAGGAGACGGCCAGCCGACGGACGTTCTTCGATCTCGGCCTCTACTCCCAGACCCAATATCGAGTTTCCGCGTCGGACGCCGCTGCGAAGATCCGCGACGTCGTCGGGTCGCTCTACTTCGGCTACCGAAGGGCGAATTACCTCAAGAGAGACAATCCGGGATTCAACCCGCGCGTCGACGAAGGACCGCAGAACCTCCGTCTCATTATCGACTCGCCCCACCGCGCGATCGCCGAGCTGCGGCTCAGATACGAAATGGGCGGCGAGCAAACCGTGACGCCCTTCATCTACATCACCGTCGACCGCTCCGCGTCGCTATCGAAAAAGCTGGCGCGCGACCGGATGGGCATCGCCTTCGAGGTCGATCTGAAGAAGGCGTTCGCCCCGTTCGGCAAAGCGCTGGGCGTCAGTGAGATGGCGCCGTCCAACCCGACGCCGTAGGGTAACGATTCGGCGTGCATGAGATCTAATGGGTTCTAAACCGCAGATACTGATTTTGGGACTGATCCGCTCGTTTTCGATCGGAGCAATACCGCTTGCGGTGATGCTGATTCCTGTCGATGCCCTCTGCGCTGCCCGGAACCCCCGACCAGAAAATGATCATGCGGTCGAGTGCGGGGCGCGGAACAGTCCTCCATTTGGAACGGGCGCGCGACTGTTGCAATGCAAATCATCGGGCCGACGCCGTTATGTTCCTCGCCATCATGGAATCGGCTTCGACATCCTGAGATCAGAATCGGAAGCGTGTTTCGTTCCGGACCAGGCGTTCGAGCTTCTCGATCGGATCGTCGACGACGTCAGGCGAAGGCTCGAAGCAGACGCATTGCTCGAACAACTGGACAAGAGGCAACGGGTGCGGAGGATCAGCGAGACGATAGGAGAAGTTCTGGAGTCGCACGCCTTTGGACTTCTCATTCCAACCGACACCCTGAGTGATGCCCTGGCCACGCGGGGCACAACCAACGACAGAATTCGGCATCTTTTCGACTGCGACACCGGGAGCTTCATCTACTTGACGGTTGCCGAGAATCTCGGACTCAGAGCGTCTCTGGTAGACATCACTCTTCCGAGTGGAAGCGGGCACAACTACGTTCGGTGGGAGATCGGTGACGAGACGATGGACTGGGACGTCAATGGTCGCTACGAGTGCACCACTCCCTCGTCAACAACGACCTGGGAAGGGAAGACCATGACTGGCGCCCAGACGAAAGGATATTCGCGTGCGCTTCGTGCGGAACTGTTCAAGCGGCGTCGTCTCTATGATCGCGCCCTCGTCGATTACCGCGAGGCAATGCGGCTCTACCCCGAGTCTCCTCTCCCCCAGAACAACTTCGCGTGGCTGGTCGCAACTCGATTTCCCGGGCACAGCAGGCTGAGAAGGGAGGCGTTGAGTGCTGCGACCCGTGCGGTCGAGATCCGTCCGGATGCGACTTTCCTAGACACGTTGGCTTGCGTTTGGGCTGCGCTCGGAGACTTCGAGCGCGCAACGCGCTACTCTGATCGGGCGATCGCGAAGGAGCCTGGCAACTCGGACTATCTCCAGCGGCGGGAGGGTTTCCGATCAATTCCGCCCCGAAGCTGCGCAGGCGCCGACTGACACCTCCACACCCTTCGTCATCTTCCTGAGCTCGCCGCCCGCTCGATCGACTTGATCTGAATCCCGCGCACGCCGCCGCGCTCGACCGGTATGCCGGTCAGGATCGCCGGCATGTCCGCCATTCCCGCGATCGTGTCCTTCACCGAGAACGGCTTCTCGCCGAAGAGCATCCAGAGCTTCCCGTCTTCCGCGAGGAATCCCGCCGGCACGCCGCGCGCGATGCACGCGTTGGAGCATCCCGTGTGCTTCGCATCGTTCAACCCGTGGGTGACATAGCAGTGCGTGTCGACGACGGTTCCCTTCAGGGTGATCGGCGTCCCCGTGGCCTTCTCCTCCGCTCCGACCAGACGCCTCCCCGCGATGAGCGCGACGACGATCAGGAGCGCGATCCCCAGCACGAACGCTCTTCTCATGGCTT
>DATIBN010000082.1:0-7226 GCA_035457525.1 Thermoanaerobaculia bacterium
GGGGGGGTCCTCCGCGTCGAGTTCATCGACGAGCATCTGCGCGGAATACCCCGGCCGATGTTCTGGACGCGCCCCATGCTGAACGAGGGACTCGCCCCGGCTCCCTGGA
This sequence comes from Thermoanaerobaculia bacterium, assembly GCA_035457525.1. GTDB lineage: Bacteria > Acidobacteriota > Thermoanaerobaculia > UBA5066 > Gp7-AA6 > Gp7-AA6. The sequence continues at coordinate 110 of DATIBN010000082.1, forward strand.
CCCCGAAAACGGGCCCGAAAACGCGCACCCACGCCTTCTATTGAGACTCTCGGAGCCCGCTCCTCGCCGTTGGAAGGGATCTTGCTCAAGAGCGGCGCAGGAGAAGAAAGATGAGACGTAATGCCTTGAAATCCTGGCTGCCCGTACTGACCGTGGTCGTAGCGCCGCTCTTCGCGGTCGCCTGCGGGACGACCTATTCCTCACCCCCGCCCGAATACCCCACCGGAGACCTCGAGGGCTCCCGTTACGAGACGATGAGGGTCCTCTCCGAGCGCCTCGTCGAGCGGCTCGAGCTGCTCCGCGACGAGCTGCGCGTGACCCGGAACACGCAGGCGGAGACCTCCGAGCTCGCGACCCTCGTCGAGCGGGCGCGGCGTTTCCGCGACCGGATGCAGGACTATGCGAACCCGCACCGATACGTGCGGGCCGACGTCGAGGAGCTCGACCGGCTCGCGCGGGACTACGACAACCGCACCCGCAACGTGTCCGCATCGACCCGGGCCGTGCAGCTCTGGGACGGCGTCCAGGACGTGATCGACCGGATGCGGCGGCTCCTCGCGGGCGAGAACGTGGACGTTCCGCCCCGCGACACCAGCTCGACGTATCCGTCGTATCCCACGTCGCCGACTTCGCCGACCTATCCCACTTATCCGAGCGGGCCCTCCTACGGCACGGTCCTCTCGGGCTCCGCGCTCGAAGACTTCCGCCGTTCGGCGCACGAGATCGTCGTTCGCGCCACGCTCGCCCGCGACTCCGCGGAGCGCGCCGGAGGTGCGTACAGCGACTCCGCCCGCCGGGTCCTGGCGGACATGTCGTACTTCGTTTCGGGCGCGCGGGACCTCGAATCGCGCGCGTCGGCCTCCTCGGTGGACCGGCGGGACGTGCGGACGTACGTCGATCGGCTGCTCGAGGATGCGCGCCGGATCGACCGTGACATGCGCGGCTCGAGCCTCTACTCGGGCGCGTGGACGGACTGGGGCGAAGTGATCCGGATGCTCCAGAGGATGTCGGACATCGTTCGCTGAGAGTTTCGTGAGCCGGCGCCGCGGAGCCGTGGCCGGTGATACAACCGGCCCATGAGAAAGAGCGTAGTCTCGATGGGCCGCCGCGGGCGGTATCTCGCGGTCATCGTGCTCGCCGCCGCGGCGGCGCTCTTCTGCTCGGTCTCGGTACGGGGCCAGGGGAAGCTCCCCCTGGAACGGGTGAAGCTGCCTCCGGGATTCGAGATCTCTCTCTACGCGCGGGCGCCCGGCGCCCGGTCGCTCGCGCTCTCGCCCGGCGGCACGCTCTTCGTGGGCACGCGCGAGGAAGGCAACGTCTACGCGGTCCGATCCGCGGCGGGCCGAGAGCCGAGCGTCGTCACCCTGGCCCGGGGGCTCCGGATGCCCAACGGGGTCGCGTTTCGGGACGGGTCCCTCTACGTCGCCGAGATCCACCGGGTCCTCCGCTACGACGGCATTGAATCGAATCTGGCCGCGCCGCCGCGACCCGCGCTCGTGCGGGAGTTCCCGACCGACCGCCATCACGGCTGGAAGTTCATCGCCTTCGGACCGGACGGGATGCTCTACGTGCCCGTCGGCGCCCCGTGCAACGTCTGTCAGCCCGGGCCGATGTACGCGGCTCTCCACCGCATGCGCCCGGACGGCTCCGGGTTCGAGACCTTCGCGCGCGGGATCCGCAACACGGTGGGCTTCGACTGGGATCCGGCGACCCGCGAGCTCTGGTTCACGGACAACGGCCGGGACATGCTGGGCGACGAGGTCCCTCCGGACGAACTGAACCATGCCCCGCGCGACGGGATGGACTTCGGTTTTCCCACGTGCCACGGGAGGAACATCCCGGACCCGGAGCACGGCCGCAAACGGCCCTGCTCGGCCACGTCGCCGCCCGCACGGGAGCTCGGCCCGCACGTGGCGGCCCTCGGGATGCGCTTCTATACGGGGCGGATGTTCCCCGAGAAGTATCGGAAGGGCATCTTCATCGCCGAGCACGGATCGTGGAACCGGAGCCGGAGGATCGGCTATCGCGTGATGTTCGTGCCGCTCGAGAACGGAAGGGCCGCCGGTTACGAAGTCTTCGCCTCCGGGTGGCTGCAGGGCGAGGAAGACTGGGGACGTCCGGTGGACGTTCTCGTCATGCCGGACGGCGCGCTTCTCGTGTCCGACGACGGGGCCGGCGCGATCTACCGGATCAGCTATCGAAAATAACCGCACGGACTGGGGCGCATCGCGGCATCGATCTGCTATCCTGATTTCCCAAGTTGAACAATTCGGACACCGCGTGGGTCCTCGTGGCGACGGCCCTGGTGCTCCTCATGACCCCCGCACTCGGTTTCTTCTACGGCGGTCTCGTCCGACAGAAGAACGCTCTCAACACGATGATGATGAGCGTCTGCGCGCTCGGCTTCGCCGGCCTCGCGTGGGCGCTGGTCGGTTACTCGATCGCGTTCGGACGCGGCAACGGGTGGCGCGGCGACCTGTCCATGGCTTTTCTGCGCGGCGTGGACCTCGCCCCGCAGGGCACGATCCCGCACCTCCTCTTCTTCGCGTTCCAGGGCACCTTCGCGATCATCACCGCCGCTCTCATCTCCGGCGCCGTCGTCGAACGCATGCGCTTCGGCCCTTATCTCGCCTTCCTGACCCTGTGGGGGATCCTCGTCTACGCGCCGGTCGCGCACTGGGTCTGGGGCGGCGGCTGGCTCGGCAAGCTCGGCGCGCTCGATTTCGCCGGCGGCACCGTCGTCCACGTCAACGCGGCGGCGGCCGCGCTCACCGCGGCGCTTCTGCTGAAACCCCGCAAGGACTATGCGCGCCAGGCGATCCTGCCCCACAACGTTCCCTTCACGCTCCTGGGGGCCGGACTCCTCTGGTTCGGATGGTTCGGCTTCAACGGGGGTAGCGCGCTGGCGGCGAACGGAATCGCGGCGCTGGCGTTCGTGAACACGATGATGGCACCGATCGCGACGCTCGTCGTCTGGACGCTCGTGGATCTCGCCCGCACGGGCCGGGCCACCGCGGTCGGGGCGGCGACGGCGATCGTCGTCGGCCTCGTCGCGGTGACGCCGGCGGCCGGCTTCGTCAGTCCGATGTCCGCGATACTCATCGGCGCGATCGCGGCGCTTCCCAGCTACTTCGCGCTCCTGTGGCGCGCGCGCACCCGCGTGGACGACTCGCTCGACGTCGTCGCCGCGCACGGCGTGGGCGGGACCGTCGGCGCCCTCCTGACCGGCGTCCTCGCGCAGAGGTCCTGGAACGGAGTCGCCGACGGTCTTCTCTTCGGGAACCCGCGGCAGCTCGCAGTCCAGGCAGTCGGAATCCTGGCCACGATCGCGTTCAGCGCGGCCGGCACCTTCGCGATCATCAAACTCGTGGGCCTGCTGGCTCCGGTGCGGGCGACGTCTCGCGACGAAGGCCTGGGCCTCGACGTCACCCAGCACGGCGAGGAGGCGTACTCGCGCGGAGAGGGCGCGATTCTCGTCCTTCCCGACGCGGGTCCCTCGCGCGGCCTGCCGGTCGTCGCTCCGGTTCGACTCGAGACGGAGGCCGGAGCCGGATGAAGCTCGTCGTCGCCATCGTCCGACCCGAAAAGCTCTCCGACGTGCTCGAGTCCCTCTTTCGCGCGGAGGTGCGGGGACTGACGCTCCACCGGGTCCAGGGCCACGGCGGGGAGACCGAAAGGGTGGAGACCTACCGCGGGACGACCGTGAAGATGGAGCTCTCCGACAAGGTCCGCCTCGAGATCGGCGTGTCCGACCACTTCGTCGAGCCGACCGTGAACGCGATCCTCTCGGCCGCGCGCACCGGAGAAGTCGGCGACGGAAAGGTCTTCGTTCTCCCGGTCGAGAAGGTGTACCGCATCCGCAGCGGCGAGGAAGACCAGGCCGCGGTGACTCCCGTGGAGGAGCTGGTCCCCGACTAGTCACGAGACGGGCGGCCGGGGATTCCCGTCACCGGCACTGACGTTTCTCGACAGCGGCAAACGGCCGGAAGTTCCAGGAAGTCCCGCCCGGTCAGCCGTTTCCGGAGTCGAACGTTGCGGCACGGCATTCGCTCCGGGATGGGTCAACGTCCCGATGGCCCAATACGCCCCGACCTCCCGGAGAAGGTGCCGGTACCTCGTGGAATGGCGCCGCTGGGGCAACCTCTGCACGGGCTTCACGCACGACATCTCGCCGACGGGTCTCTTCATCCGCACCATGTACATCCCCGACACCGGCGAGTCGGTGACCGTTCACCTGCTGGTCCGGAACGGTTACAAGCTGCGGCTCCGGGGAACGGTCGTGCGCTCTTTTCGCGTGCCGTCGAACCTCCGGCATTACGTTGCGAGCGGCTTCGGCGTCCGGCTGGACGACGCACCCGAGGAGTACTTTCAGCTCCTGGCGAACCTGCTCCGGGTCCCGCTCGCGAACGCGGGCTGAGGCGCGGCTTCAGCGCCCGCGCCGGGCGGCGGCGAGATCGACGAACCAGGAGAGGCTGTCGGGATTGGCCATCGCGCCCGGATTCACGATGTTCTCCGGCGGCTCTCCGCGGAGGATGCGCCGCACCGGCACCTCGAGCTTCTTGTTGTTCAAGGTCCGCGGAATCCCGGGGACGGAGTGGATCTCGTCGGGCACGTGCCGGGGTGAGAGACCTTCCCGCAGCGCTCCCCGGATCCGGTCGCGGAGCTTCTCGTCGAGGACGGCGCTCCCGGAAAGTGCGACGAACAGGAGCAACTCGCCGGGGCCGCCGCCGTCGTCCGGAAGGTGCACGACGAGGCTCTCGGCGACTTCCGGGATCGCCTCGACCACGCCGTAGAACTCGCTGGTGCCGATCCGCACCCCTCCGCGCTTCAACGTCGCGTCGGAGCGGCCCGTGATAACGCAGCTGCCGCGCGCCGTGATCTCGATCCAGTCGCCGTGGCGCCAGACGCCGGGCCATCGGTCGAAGTAGCTCGCGCGATACCGCTCACCCGACGGGTCGTTCCAGAAGGAGACCGGCATCGACGGCATCGGCTCGGTGAGTACGAGCTCCCCCAGCCGGCCCGTGACCGAGCGTCCCTCCGCGTCGAAGCTCTCGACCTTCGCGCCGAGACACCGGCACGAGATCTCACCCGCCCAGACCGGGACGAGCGGCGACGCGCCGACGAATGCGGTGCAGACGTCGGTGCCGCCCGAGACGGACCCGAGGAGCAGCTCGCGGCCGACCCGCTCGTATACCCACCCGAACGCCTCCGGCAGGAGCGGGGCGCCGGTCGACCCGACGCCGCGGAGGCGGGACAGGTCGAAGTCGCGGCCAGGGTAGAGGCCCGCGCGCATGCAGGCGTGGAGGAAGGGAGCGCTGGTCCCGAAGTACGTGATCTCGAGCTCCTCCGCTGCGCGCCACAGCGTGGACAGGTCCGGGTACGCCGGGTCACCGTCGAAGAGCACGACGGTCGAGCCGACGAGGAGCCCCGAGGCGAGGTAGTTCCACATCATCCAGCCGGTGGTGGTGAACCAGAAGAAGCGGTCCGCCTCCCCGAGGTCGTGGTGGAGCGCCAGCATCTTCAGATGCTCGAGGAGGATTCCGCCGTGTCCATGCACGATCGGCTTCGGCAGTCCGGTCGTCCCGGAGGAGTACAGGATGTAGAGCGGGTGCCCGAACGGCACGGGCTCGTAAACGAGCGGCTCCGGACGCGAGACGATCTCCTCCCAGGAGAGAGCGCCGGGGAAGCGGCCGCGGTCGAGCCGGCCGGCGAGGTACGGAAGGACGACCGTGGCTTCGAGGCTCGGAAGCTCTTTGCGAAGCCGGGCGATTTCCGGCGCGCGATCGATCTCGCGCGCGCCGTATCGGTAGCCGTCGCACGCCACGAGGACCTTCGGCTCGATCTGGCGAACGCGGTCCGCCACGGCACGCGGGCCGAACTCCGGGGCGCAGGAGGAGAAGATCGCGCCGATCGCGGCGGTGGCGAGGAACAGGACGATGGTCTCGGGCACGTTCGGCATGTAGGCGACCACCCGGTCGCCGCGCCCGACGCCCAGGCGGCGCAGCCCCGCCGCCGCGCGAGCGACCTGGTCGGCCAGTTCGGCTCCCGTCATCGAGACGTCCGCGGTTCTCGTCTGGGAGCGGGCCACGATCGCGACGGCGCCGGCCCGGGCGAGCGCGTGTTCGGCATAATTGATCGTCGCGCCCGGGAACCAGCGGGCCCCCGGCATGACGCGAGCCGGAAGGACTTCGTCCGGAGGCTCGTGCGCGACGACCCCGAAGTACTCCCACACCGTGCGCCAGAAGTCCTCGATCTCGCCGACCGACCACCGCCACAGAGAGTCGTAGGAGTCGAACGAGAGTTTCCGCGAGCGTTGGACGAAGCGCAGGTAGTCGCCCACGCGTGTCTCCTCGAGGACCGCGGCGGGCGGCGTCCAGAGAACGGTCGGCTCCGTCGTCACGGTAGGATTCTCCCAGAGCGGAATGCGTCGCGCGATCCCGGTCGTAGTCCTCGGAGCGTCGGTACTCGCCGGCGCCGCGTGCGGGCGCTCACGCCCCGTCGCGTCGCTCTCGGTCGAGCCCGGGTCGGTGAACCTCCCCCATCCCGCAGTGGCCCCCATGCGCTTCCGCTGGAGCCCGACCGATCCTCTCGGCCGCGTCGTCGGAAAGCCGCGCGTCTTCGTCCACGTGCTCGACGGCGGCCGGCGGCTGCTCCGGACTTTCGACCATCCGCTGCCCGAGACCTGGACGCCCGGCCGGCCGCAGGACTACGAGATCGAGCTGTACCAGTCGGCGATCGCCGAGCCGCTGGCGGCGGGTGCGTACGAGATCACGGTCGGGCTGTACGACGACGGGGAGAAGAAACGCTGGCCGCTCCAGGTGGACGGCGAGGAAGTCGGCCGGCAGGAGTACCGCCTCGCGACGCTCGTCGTGCCCGCGGCGCCCGCTCCCGCGCCGACGTTCGAGTTCTCGGGAAGCTGGCGAGCCGTCGAGCCCGGCTCGTCGAAGCAGGTGGTCGCTCGGCGATGCCTGGATGGCGAAGGACGGATCTCCGTCGGCGCTCCCCCCTCTTCCGGGACGGTACGGGTCGCGTCGAGCATCCTGACCTCCGGGGGGGCGCCGGCGGTCGGGCGGTGGACCGTCTCGGCGAGCTGTTCTCCGCAGGAGGTTTCCGTCAC
>DATIBN010000083.1:0-19838 GCA_035457525.1 Thermoanaerobaculia bacterium
CGGACCTGAAGCGCCGCACATCTCCCCCGGCGACATTCGCTCTCCTCTCCTCGATCGGAGTCTTCGTCCTGGGAGGCGCGGTCCACACCCGCGCTCTGCCGTCGTGGACGCACCTCACGGCGGCGATCCTGGCCCTCGCGCTGCACGTTTGGGCCCTGTCGGCCGAGTGGAAGGCGTTCGGCGAAAACGCCCGGCTGATGGCGGACCCGCGGCGCTACGTGCTGGGTCTTCGCTGACAGCAGGTCCCGAGGCGAGCGAGAGCGACGTCAGCGAATCGCGACCGTCGTGGTTTGACCCTCCACCACCGTGAACGGATAAGCGCTCTCTCCGGACGCTCCCGAGACGAGCAGCCGATACGAACCGGGAGCGAGGCTCCCCCAGGAGACGGCCGGCGGCGCCCCGCTCACGCGCGCGTCCAGCCTTCCCGGGAAGATCATGTACGGCGCGCCGGCCGCGTCCACGAGGCGACCGGTGAACGGGACGTCGGTCCGGACCTCCACCCGTCCCCCCGGCGTCAGCGCGATCGAGAGCATCGGGGAGGGCACCGTCACCGGATAAGACCGCGAGGCGTATCCCCCCGAGAAGAGGTAGAGGCTGTAGCTGCCGGGCGTGAGCGACGAGATCTCGCCCTTCCCCTCGGCGTCCAGGGAGATGCTTCCGGTGAAGGCCAGGCTTCCTGTTCCGGTATAGGCCAGAGCGGTCACGCTGCGGAGAGGGATCCCCGTCAGCCCGTCGGCCGCGCGGATCGTGAGTCCGGCGCCGCGCGTCAACGAGACGTTCAACTCCGCAGGCGCGGAAGCGACCGACACCGGCAGCGTCTTCAGCTGGTAGCCCTCCTTCCGGGCGGTGACCTGGTAGCTGCCGGAGTCCAGGTCATCGAGTGAGTAGAACCCGCGCGAGTCGGTCTGCGTGTAACGGGCCGGCACCCCCGTCCGCTCCTGACCGGTCTCGGCCTGAATGAACGCTCCCGGGATCGGCTCGTTCGAGCCGGCGTCCGTGACGATCCCGGAGATTGCCAGCATCGGGAGCGCAATGTCTCCGTTGGTGTCCCCGGAAACCGTGAAGTCCCGGCGGTAGCTCGACGACTGCCCGGAGACGCGGACCTGATAATTGCCGTCGGTCAGCCCCTCGATCGAATACCGACCGTCCTCGTCGGTCTGGTCGGAGGCGCGCCCTGCCGTCGCGCTCGGCGGGTCCGGTGTCGCGCTGACGAAAGCTCCCGTGAGCGGCGTGTCGCCGCGCGTCACCCGGCCGGCGAGCCGCGAATTCCCCTCGAACACGATCTCGGCGGGGACTTCCGTCGCGCCCTCCGGGACGTCCACGTTTTTGCTGGTCGAGCGCATCGCCGGAAACGGTGTGCTCGCCGTAAGCCGCAGGACGCCGGAAGGCACGTCGCGAAACGCGAAGCGGCCGTCGTCGCCCGTCACGGCGCTGTCGGAGAAGTCCTTCGTGGACGCGAAGACCCGGATGCCGCCGACCTTGCCCGCGGGCAACCCCGAGACGGTTCCGCGGATCGTGGCGCCGGTTGCCATCTCGAGCAGCACGCCGTCCTGCTGCTGGCTCTCCCCCAGGACCACGTCCTTCCACGCGGTCGCACCGACGCTCGATCGCGCCGACACTCGGTAGCGGCCCGGCTTGAGGTGCTCGAAGGCGAAGTTGCCGCTCGCATCGGCCCGCGCGGAATCGTCGCCCCGGAAGTCGTCACCCTCCTCGCTGAGGAAGACCTCCGCTCCGGGGATGCCGGTCCGCCCGTCTTTCCCGACGACGGTTCCGGAGATCGATCCGCCGAGCCCGAGAGTCAGATCCACGGTCGCCTCGTCGTCGAGCTCGACCATTTTCGAGGCCTCGAGGAAGTCGGGGTGCTCGGCCGAGAGGGTGATCTTCCCGGCCGGCAGACCCTCGAAGCGGAAACGCCCGTCGGCGTCGGTCGTCGCCGCGGTTACTCCGCCCGCATCGAGGCGCGAGAGGACCGCCATCCCGGGGCCCATACCCGAAGCGCCGGAGCCTTCGGACCACGCGACCGAGGCGTTCGCGACACCGGTTCCCCGGCGCGCATCGAGCACCCGTCCGGAGATCACGGCGCCCTTCCTGAGCGCGACCACGACGCCTTCTTTCGTCTCGCCTTCGGCGATCTCGATGCCGGAGACCTCCGCGGGCCGATACCCGGGCGCCGACACCCGTACGCCCCACTTTCCCGGCGGAACGTCGGCCAGCTCGAAGCTGCCGTCGGGCGACTGGAACGCCTTCTCCCGCTCTCCGAGGCCCATGACGACGCGGACGGCCCCCGCGAGTTGTCCCCGTGCGTCCGCATACGAAGCCGTGAAGTCTGTGATCGGACGATTCGTCGCGGCGTCCTCCACGCGTCCCCGAATCGTGCCGGAAGTGGCGAGGACGAGAACGACCTCCTCGGGCGAAGGGGTGATCTGCTTCTGGAGCGCGGAGTAGCCCTCGGCCATGACGTTCAGCATCACGCGCCGCTCTGCTCCGAATCCCTCGAGACGAAACTTCCCCTCGGGATCGGTCCGCGAATTACGGGAGGTCCCTTCCGCGAACGCGAAGACCTCGGCGCCGACGATCGCGTCGCCCTTCGAGCTGCGCACGACCCCGGCGATGGGAACTCCTGCGGCGAGGACGATCTCCGGCCAGTCGTTGGGCCCCTTTTCCGCGACGGTTGCCGACGGCACGCGCTTGGGGGCGTAGCCTTCGCGGGAGACCGTAAGAGCGTATTCGCCGGCCTCGAGGCCCGCCACGCGGAAGGAGCCGTCCGCTCCGCTCGTCGTGTCGGGCTTCTCGCGGCTCACCCCCGCGATCTGGAACATGAAGCGGCCCCCTCCGCGCTCGACCGGCGACAGTCGGATCTCCGCGCCCGCGATCGGCTGACCGGCGGAATCGACGACCCGCCCCCGCGCCTCCAGGCCACGCCGGACGACCAGGGTGACGTCCTTGACGGCCTCGCCGGGCTTCAAGGTAACCCCATGCCGCTTCGCCGTGACGTATCCGGTCTTCGCGGCTTCGAGCGTCAGGTTCTTCTCGGCGGCCAGGCCGCGTATCCGAAACGCTCCGTCGGGCCCGGTCGTTACCCCGGGCCGACCGAGAAAGGCCGCCGGACCTCCGCGCAGGAGTGCGCGGACGTTCGAATCCCGCGCGAAGCGCACGCGCGCTCCCGGGACCGGCAATCCCGCTTCGTCGGTCACGCGTCCGCTCACCGCAGCCGCCTTCTGCAGGGCGATGGCGACGGTTCCCGGCGGCGAAACAGCGGCGACGATCCCCGGCATGGCGACCGGCAGGTACTCCGCCTTCGCGGCGCGGACCGTGTAGCGCCGCGGCGCGAGGGCGGGGATCCGGAACCTCCCTTTCGCATCGGTCCGTGCCCGCCGGCTGCGGGCGTCTCCGCGGAAAAAACTCGTGGCCGACGCCCAGACGCGCACCCCCGCAATGGGACGGCGCGTTTTCTCGTCGACGACGCTGCCCGTGATCGACGCTGCCTTGCCCAGGCGCAGTCCGGCGTCGACCGCCTCGCCTTTCTTGACGTGCACCGTGTCCCGGCGCGCCGCGAGGTCGTCCTTCCAGAACGCCTCGACTTCCCGGGTCCCCGGCGGCACTCCCGTGAGCGACCAGGCCCCGGAGGAGTCGGACTTCGCGGCGAGAGAACCGGAGATCACCGTCGCGCCCTCCGCCGGTTTTCCGGCGGGATCGGTCACGATTCCCCGGATCGTTCCGCCTTTCTTCAGCGTGACGTTGACGGTCGTCCTGCGTTGCGCCGAAGGCTGCCGCAACGGCGAATAGCCCGTCGCGCGCACCGAGAGCCCGCCGCCCCCCACGGGAGCGTTGGGGATGGAGTAGGCGCCGTCCGCCGCGCTCTTCGCCTCCGCGTAGAAAACGACGTCGGCCTCCTCGAAGGGGAGACCGCCCGTCGCCCGGATGCGCGCGTCGGCCACCGGCTTTCCGGACTCGTCGGAGATCCGCCCCGAGATCTTCTCAACGGCCGGCAGCTCGACGTCGTCGAGGGCCACGTCCTCGGAAGCGTCGTACGGTCCTCCGAGGAGCGCTGCCGGCAGCGCGCCCGGCATCACCCGGATCGACACCTCGATTCCCGGCTTCTCGAGCTTCACCTGGAACCGGCCGGCGGCGTCGGTCGCCGTCTCGCCCAGGGCCGCGGGAACGGCGCCCTGCGTGTCGTCGAGAAGCGTTTGCTCGTCGGTCCGGTAGGCCTCCCACGTGACTTTCGCTCCGGCGACCGGCGCGCCTCCGGAATCGAGCACGCGGCCGGAGACGGTCGCGGCGCGGGCGGGCGCAACGAGAGAAAAGAGCAGCGCGGCGCTGAGACCGAGCGGGAGGCGTCGGATCATGGATCCCTCCGGAGATACGGACCTATTCTCTGCCCACCGGAGACGATGGCCAACGGCCGAGGTTACGATCCCTCCGTGGATCGGCCGCTGGATGGAAAGATCGCCCTCGTCACCGGCGGCGGAGTCCGGGTCGGCCGGGCAATCGCGGCCGCGCTCGGCCGGGCGGGGGCGGACGTCGCGGTGCACTTCCGAACCTCACGCGAGGGCGCCGAGGCGGTCGCCGCCGAAATCCGCGCGGTGGAAAGGCGGACGGCCCTCGTCGCGGGAGATCTCGCGCGCCCCGACGACTGCCGCCGGGTGGTCGAGGAAACGATCGCCGCGCTCGGCAGTCTCGACTTTCTCGTCCACTCGGCCTCGAATTTCCACCGGGCGTCGCTCGCCGAGAGTGACGCGAACCTCTGGGACTCGGCGATGGACGTGAACGCGCGGGCGGGGTTCCTTCTCGTCCGGGAGGCGGCCCCGACGCTGCGTGAACGGCGAGGCCGCGTCGTCCTCGTTTCGGATTTTCTGGCGGAAAGCCCGGCGCGCAATTACCTCGCGCACTCCGTCTCGAAAGCCGCGGTGGAGGGGCTCGTCCGGGCCCTGGCGGTCGAGCTCGCGCCGGAAGTCGCCGTCAACGGGGTCGCTCCCGGCACCGTCCTGCCGCCGGACGGTACGGCGCCGGAGGAAGTCGAGCGGCTCGCCCGGCGCGTTCCGGCGAAGCGGATCGGATCGCCCGAAGACGTCGCCGCGACCGTCGTCTTCCTGTGCGGCGGCCCCGCATTCCTCACGGGGCAGGTGATCCGGGTGGACGGAGGCCGGTCGATCGTCTAGACCGACGCGGCCGCTCGGTCTCCCGTCACTTCGCCCCTCCCCCGGTGGGAGAGGCAGGAGAGAACTCCCGGTACTCGTCGCGCAGTCGCTTCGAGAATTCTTTCATCGCAGCGACACGAGGCAATGCGAGAGCCCGGCCCTGCGGTGTCCGAAGCGGCGTCGCCGCGGCTTCGTCGATGGCGTCCGCGATCTCCTGGAAGTCCATCCGCTCCCGGTAGCCTTCGAGCAGCCGCCGGGCGATGCCGTACGCACCCAGCCCTTCGAGGCGGGTGGCGTCGTGGACCACTTCCTCTTCCGGCGTGCGGGGCGAGTTCTCGATCCGCGCGAGCCCTCGCCAGAGCGCGGCGACCTTGCGAGGCTCGACGCCCACCGACGACAGGAAGATCTCGGTCCGGCTCTTGTGGCCGAAGCGCGAGACCCACTTCTCCTGGCCGGAGAAGACCGCGAGGAGGTAGACGAGGTCGGGGTCGAGATCCGCGCGGCCCGACGCGATCCTCTCGGACGCGGCGAGGACGCGCTCGACGTCTCCGTAGTACGTGACGCCGTCGAGGCCGACGGCGAGGGGCTTGACGTACTCGGTGATGCGCTCCCGCGCGGACGCGTCCACGCGGCGATCGTAACCCGCCGTTCACGCGGAGGGCCGGAGACTTGCATGCCATGGCCGTCGTGAAGGGCGTCGCAATCGTCCTGGTGGCGAGCCTTCTCGCGCCCCCCGTTTTCGCCGACGTCGACGCTCAAGTGAGCGGGAGCGACGAAGCCCTGACCCTCTGCACAGCGCCGATCGAGTGCGCGGAGGACGTCGCCGCTCCGGTGTCCGAGCAAGCCCTCTCCGAGCCCACCCAGGAATCCCCTTCGCAACCGCAACAGGAGCCGCCGAAGGAACCGCCCCAGGAGCCCGCGCCGCCGAAGGAGCCGCCCCCCAAACGCCCCTCGCTTCGCCCGAAGGACTTCTGGCGCGACGTGAAGGTGGAGGCGAAACGGTATCTCGCCGACTCCTACGCGATCGTCACCGCGCCCCTTCACTGGGACGGCACGGACTGGACGCGGTTCGGAGGAGCGGTCGCCCTCGTGGGTGGCCTGATGCTCGCGGACAGGACGATCGATCGCGAGGTGCAGCAGAACCGGTCGCGGTTCACCGACCGCGTCTCCGACGCGACCACGGGTCTGGGCGGCGCGTGGGCGCAGAACGTCGGCGTGGCTTACCTCGTCGCCGGATACGTCCTGCGCGACTGGGACACCCGGGAGGCCGGGCGCGAGATCCTGGAGGCGGGTTTCGTCAGCCACGTGCTGGACAAGTACGTGCTCAAGCCCTCGTTCGGTCGCGAGCGGCCGTTCGAATCGGACGGGCACACCCGCTTTCATGCCTTCTCGTCCCACGACTCTTTTCCGTCGGGGCACGCCACCGAAGCGTTCGCGCTCGCCTCGGTCATCTCGCTGCGATCCCGCGGCTGGGTCGTCCCGGTCGTCGCCTACGGAGCCGCGGCACTCGTGGCGTTCGACCGGGTGAACGACCGCGTCCATTTCGGAAGCGACGTGGCCGCGGGAGCGATCCTGGGGACGGCGGTGGGACGGTTCATCGTGAACCGGCACAAGCAGGCTCAGGGTCAGAAGCCCGCCGCGGAGCTCCGGCTGGTCCCGATCCCGGGCGGTCTCGCCGCGCGGGTCGCGTTCTAGCCCGCATTATTCATGAACGACTCCGGCCGTCCCGCGGATCTTTTTCCGCCATGCTGCGTCAGGCCTCCTCTGCGATGCACCCCGGCATCGCCGTCGTCGGCCTTCCTTGCCTGACGAAAAAATCTCTCGCGGGAACAAGGTGTACCCCGGCACAGAGACGCTCAGAGTGCCGAATACGTCTCCGGCTCGATCCCTTTCACGTGTTTCGGCCGGGTGCTCATGAATAATCCGGGCTAGGCGGTCAGCGGTGGCGGGGGCCCGGCGAACGCCGGCGCTCGAGATACCGCCCGAACCGCTCCCGGCGCTCGCGCCGGAACTCCTGCTGCATCCGCATGAGCCGTTCCCATTGCTCGGGCCGCAGCACCTGCTTGACGTCGAGGATCATGAGGATTCGGGCCTTCTGGAGCTCCGCTCGCGCGTCCTCGACCGCGTCCACGCGCGCGGCGACGGCCCGGCGGTCCGCGTTCGCGTCCTCCAGGGAGTCCTGGAGGTCCCCCTGCTTCCTCTCGAGGTCGGCCTTCAGGTCGATGAGGAGCGGTCGCGCTTTCGAAAAGATTCCGTCGATCCGGCTCTCCTGGTCCGGGGTGAGGGCGATCGCCGAGGCGATGCGCGGACGTTTCCACCACTTCCCTTCCGGAAGCTCCGGAAGCGCAATCGCGACGGAGGCGAGCGAAGCGAAGAGAAGGCCGGCCACCACCCGCTTCACGACGGCTCCTCGAGGGGCGCCGTCCGGTCGGCCGAGCCGTCCGCCGGGTCGGGAACGAGCGAGCTCCAGCCGAGACCCGCCTCCTCGCCGCTCGCGAGCCGGTCGACGTCGCGAAGCAGAGCGTCATCCGCCCGGTCCTGCGCGGAGAAACCGGAGGAATCGTCGAACGCGACCGGCGCGGCGGCTTCCCGGCCCCCGACCAGGAACGCGAAGAGAAGCAGTGAAGCGGCCGCGGCGACCGCCCACGTGAGCGGGCGCGAGGAGCCGCTTCCCGCGGGGCCCGCCCGGCGGATGGCTGCGAGGGTCTCCTCCTCCGCCGCGTTCCACTCCTCCGGCGTTCGCCGGGCGAGGACGTTCTCATCCGCCGCGCCGATCTCCCCGAGGGCGCTCTTCCATTCCGCGAGAGCGCGGCTGCACGTGAGGCAGTCGAGCAGGTGAGCGGGCAGCGGCTCGGGGGCGCCCGCCGGCAGGACGGCCAGCGCGAAGAGCTGGTCGTCGGAGAGGTGACCCTCGGTCGGAAGGTGGGTCGGACTCACGTCACGCCTTTCTTTTCAGGTCGCGAAGGCTCTCGCGAACCTTGTGGGCCGCGCGAAAGAGGTGGGACTTCACGGTCCCGGAGTCGAGTCCCGTGAGCTCCGCGATCTCGGGTATCGAGAGCTCCTCGAAATGTTTCAGCGTGAAGACGGTCTTCTGCCGCGGGGACAGCGACTCGATCGCGTCGCGCAGCCGCTCGCGGATCTCGCGGGAGTGCGCCCGGCGTTCGGGCGACGGCTCCCCGTGCGGCGTCGTGTCGCGCGGGC
The DNA here is from genome assembly GCA_035457525.1 of Thermoanaerobaculia bacterium. Lineage (GTDB taxonomy): Bacteria > Acidobacteriota > Thermoanaerobaculia > UBA5066 > Gp7-AA6 > Gp7-AA6. The sequence goes on from DATIBN010000083.1 coordinate 8,343, forward strand.
CCGCCTCGCCGCCGCTCTCCGCAGGCGCCTGGTGGAAGTACAGGACCACCCGCCGGCGCTTCAGCCGGTCCTTGCACCAGTTGATGCAGATTCGGGTCAGCCATGTCTCGAACGTCGATCCTTCCCGGAAGTCGCCGAGGTTCTGCCACGCCCGGAGGAAGCTCTCCTGCGCCGCGCAGTCCGCCTCGCCGAGATCCTTCAAGAGGCGGTAGGCGACCCGCGTGATCTTCGGCTGGTACTGCCGAACGAAATACTCGAACGCCTCCGCGTGGCCGGCGCGCACCTCCCGGATGAGGCGGGCTTCGTCGACGCCCGGTTGAGTCTCCCGGGGAATCACGGCGAGAGCCGGCACACCCGATAGACGATCGGGCGGCGCAATGGGTTACCGGTCGCGCGCCGGCGCCGGCGGCGGAATTTCACAGGGCTTTCAGGATCTCCTCGCGCTTTCGCATGTACTCATCTTCGGACAACAGCCCCCGCTTGTAGAGGCCCTCGACCTCGGCGAGTCTCGCAGCCGCGGAGATCTCGACGCTCCCCGCAAAGGTGCCGGCGGCCGGAGGGGTGGCCGGGGCGCCGGCCGGAGCGGCGGCGCCCGGTCCGGGCGTCCGCCCCCAGATCGCGCTGCGGAAGCCCTCGGGGTCGGCAATGTCCGGGAAGACGAGGCGGCCGGTCTCGGACGCCGTCTCGAGGGTCACCGTCCCGTAGCCGAGCAGCCGGGCCGCGATCCCCTGCTGGATCGTGATGTCCTGCACGCGCTCGATCAGGGCCTGCTCGACCTCGCGGGCGATCAGCCCGTACTTTCGGATCACCCTCCGAGACGTCACGACGTATTCGTCGGCCGACGCGCGGATGCGGCGGAAGAGGAAGTGGACGACCGCGGCCGCCAGGAAGGCCAGGGCGAGGATTCCGAAGACGGCGGAGGCGCCGCCGGCTCCGAGGCGCTCGCCCGAGATCCACCACCAGACACCGGACACCGCCGCGACCAGCAGGAACGCCAGGCTCGTCCGGTAGTAGATCCAGTGGTAGCGGGCTCGGTAGACGATCGACTCTCCGGGGGCGAGGTTCTTCTCCGCGTAGGCCATCGGATGTGTCTCGAAGGGTAACATCCCGCCGGAGAAAGTCGCGGGGACAGGCCCTGCGGGCCTGCACGCACTGTGAAAGTCGCGGGGACAGGCCCTGCGGGCCTGCACCCGCATCGAAAGTGTGATGCCTCAGAAACAGGTGATCCTCGTGACGGGCTGCTCGACGGGGATCGGACGGGCGACGGCGATCGAGGCGGCCGAGCGGGGTCATCGCGTGTTCGCGTCGGCCCGACGCCGCGAGGACATCGCGGAGCTCATCGCCAAGGGGATCGAGACTCTCGCTCTCGACGTCACCGACCGGGCGTCGATCCGCGAGGCGGTGAAGACGACTCTCGCCATGGCCGGCCGCATCGACGCGCTCGTCAACAACGCCGGGTACGGCCAGTACGGTGCGATCGAAGACGTGTCCCCCGAGGAGTGGCGGGCGCAGTTCGACGTGAACGTCTTCGGCACGGTGGAGGTCCTCCAGGAGGTCCTGCCGGGCATGCGGGCGGCCCGCCGGGGGACGATCGTCAACGTCTCGTCGCTGGCGGGAAAGGTCACGGTCCCCTTCGCGGGGCCGTACTGCGCCTCCAAGCACGCGATCGAGGCCATCTCGGACGCGCTTCGCGTCGAGCTCGCGCCGTGGCGGATCCGCGTCGTGGTCATCGAGCCCGGGCCGATCGGGACGCGCTTCGGCGACCGGTCGCGGGAAGCGGCCGCGCGAATCCTCGCGACGCCCGGGCCGTACTCGCGCTTCTACGAGAACGCGGAGAGGGCGAGCCAGAAGGACTTCCAGAGGGGCAAGCGAAAGCCGGAGACCGTCGCGCGCGTCATCGTCCGGGCAATCGAGTCGCGACGGCCGAGGACCCGCTACCGGGTCGCGCCGCTCGCGCGAATCCTCGTGCCTCTCAAGGGAATCACGACGGACCGTTTTCTCGACCGGCGGATGAAACGCATGCTGCGGCTGCCGGACAACATTTAGGGATGCGGGTGCAGGTCCGTCGGGACCTGTCCCGCCGCGATCAAAGAGGAGGACCCGATGGCGGTGAGCGTCAAGAAGATCACGTTGTGGCGGAGCGAAGTGGCGAACCGGCCGGGGGTACTCGCCGGCGCGCTCGTGCCGCTGGCGGAAGCGCGGGCCGACCTCCGGGTCGTCATGTCGTACCGCTTCCCCGGCGATGAGAGCCGCGCGGCGATCGAGCTCTACCCCGTCACCGGGAAGCGGGTGCAGGCCGCGGCGCGGCGGGCGGGCCTCTCGGAATCGGGGATACCGACGCTGCTGGTCGAGGGGGAAGACCGGCCGGGCACGGGCGCGGCGATCTCGCGCGCCATCGCCGAGGCCGGGATCAACCTCGCGTTCTTCGTGGCCCAGGTCCTCGGGCGTCGATATGCCGCGGTCATCGGGTTCGACTCCGAGGCGGACGCGCGGAAGGCGGCGCCTCTGATCAAGCGCGCGAAGCCGGCTTCCCGGTAAGGGGCGGCGCCCGCGTCCCGGCTGGTATCCGCTTTGAAGCCGGTTGCGGCGGGGGTACGATTCGCGCAACGCGCCGTCTCACGAAACCTGTCTCGCCGTCGAAGGAGGGAATGATGCTCCCGTCACGTATTCGGACCAGAGTCCTCAGCGTTGTTCTTTCGTTCCTGTGCACGCTGCCGATGTTCGGACAGACGGCGTTCGGACCGCCGTCCGGAGCAACGATCAGCGGAACCGTGCGCAACGCGACTGGCGACCCGATGCCGGGAGCCACCGTTACCGTCATCAACCAGGAGACCGGTACCTCGCGGGGTACTCGGGCCGGTTCCGACGGCAGGTATTCGGTGACCGGTCTCGCCCCGGGCCTCTACGCGGTATCGGCCGAACTTCCTGGATACGGCAGAACGGGGCGCAAGGAGACTCGGATCGCCGGCGAAGAAACGGCGACCGTCGATCTCTCTCTCGACATCAACATCCAGGAAGAAGTCACGGTCACCGCACGGAAGCGGGAGGAGACCGTCCTCACCACGCCCGTCTCGATCGCCGCGCCGACCGAGGAAGTCCTGCGGGAGCGCGGCGCCGAGACGATCGAGCAGGTCGCCACGAACGTCGCCAACTTCGCCGTGCAGAATCTCGGACCCGGGCAGAGCCAGGTTTCGCTGCGCGGCGTCTCATCCGGCCAGATCGCGCGGGACCAGCCCGGGCCGAAGGAAGAGGTGGGCATGTATCTGGACGAGTCGGCCATCTCCTTCCTGCTCTTCACGCCGGACATTTCGCTGTTCGACATGGACCGCGTCGAAGTCTTGCGCGGGCCGCAGGGAACGCTGTTCGGATCCGGTTCGCTCTCGGGCACGGTCCGATACATCACCAACCGGCCCGAGCTCGGCGTGACCCGGGTTTTCGCCGAGCTCTCCGGCTCGACGGTCAGCGACGGCAGCCAGGGCGGCAGCGTTCGCGCGGGCTTCAACGCTCCGATCGGCGACTCGGCCGCTCTCCGCGTCGTGGGCTACTACGACCGTTTCGCGGGCTACCAGGACGCCGTGCAGCCCGACCTCTCCGTGGACGAGGACGTCAACACCGGTGACCGCTACGGCGGGCGCATCGCTCTCGAAGTCGCCGCCAGTGACCAGGTCACGATTTCGCCGCGATTCGTCTATCAGAAGGCCGAAGCGGATGGCTGGAACCGCACCGACATCTTCAACATCCTCGGCAATCCGTTCACGACCACCCGACCGGCAGTGACGCTCGGCGACCGGCAGCTCTTCACGCAGATCCCGGAACCGATGACGGACGAATTCTGGCTGGCCGACCTGAACGTCAATGTGAACTTCGGGCCGGTGATTCTGACTTCGATCACCTCCTACATGCACCGGGACATCAGCGTCATCCGCGACGCCGGCGCGCTTACGTCGAGCATCACCGGGGGCAGCTTCGGACTACCCGAGAGGGTCTACACGCTGGACGCGCCGCTGGACGACAAAACAAAGGCGGACGGATGGACGGAGGAGCTCCGGCTTTCCGGCGGCAAGGAACGCTTCCAATGGGTGGTCGGCGGCTACTACAGCGATGCGACGAAAGAGTATGGCCAGGACCTGGACGTGGCGGGCTACGAGGCTCTGGTGCCGACCGGCCCGTTCGTCAACACTCGAACCGTCGCACCAGCAGACTCTCTGTTCTTCTCGGAGCTGACCTACGACACCCGTCAGTTTGCTTTCTTCGGCGAAGGGACCTTTTCCGCGACCGACAAGCTCAGCCTCACGGGAGGCTTGCGCTACTACGACTACAAAGACGACAAGGAGCAGATCTTCGACGGGCTCTTCGGCGCCGGCTCGGATGGCAGACCCCAATCGGCTCCAGGCACGACTGAGGCCGACGGCGTCGCGCCACGTTTCATCGCGAGCTACAAGGTGACCGACTCCACGACCATCAATGCCCAGGTCGCGAAGGGCTTCCGGCTGGGCGGGATCAATGACCCGTTGAACGTTACACTCTGCACGGCGCAGGACCTCGTCGTCTTCGGCGGCCAGCCGGGCTTCAAGGACGAGACGGCGTGGAACTACGAGGTCGGGTCGAAGTCGAGGCTGTTCGGCGGGCGGGGCTCACTCTCCGTCTCCGGGTTCTACATCGACATCCGTGACCTCCAGGTGGTCGTAACCGCGGGCTCGTGTTCCTCGCGACTCGTTTTCAGCGTTCCGAAAGCCCGGAGCGTGGGCGGTGAGCTCGAGTTCGCCGCCGCGGTCGGCGAGCACTTCGACTTCGCGGTGTCTGCGGGTTACAACGACTCGGAGCTGCGCTCCGACGTTCGGGACGGCACAGGCGCGATCGTCTCCGGGATCGAGTCGGGAAACCGGCTGCCGAGCGTGCCCAAGTTCCAGGCGGCGCTCGCGGCGACATACCAGCAGCCCATCTCCCCCGGGTTCCAGGGCTATGTCAGTACCTCCTACCAGCACGTCGGGTCCCGCTTCACGCAGGTCGGGGACGACGTTCCGGGGTTCGGCATCCTGAACATCAACTCGTTCGCACCGAACACGATCGGCGGGCCCCTGACGCAGAACACGTTCGTCTTCGATCCCGAGCTCCCGGCCTACGACATCGTCAACCTGCGTCTGGGCGTCCGCCACGGCGTCTGGGACGTCGCGGTCTTCGCCAACAACCTGTTCGACGAGCTGGCCCTTCTCGCCCTGGACCGGGAGCGCGGGCTCCGTGCCCGCGTGGGGTATCTGGTGAATCAGCCCCGGACAATCGGCCTCAGTACGAGGTTTGACTTCTAGAGGGAATCGCGGTGCGAACGACCGCGACGGATACATCTGGGCCCCGGTCGCGGCGCGCGGAGTCTCCCGAAGTAACCGAGGGAGGAGCCGCGCGCCGCGGGAGCGGACGCGAGGGAGGGGGCAGGCGAGCGGTCGAGCCGGGGTTGGCGAGCCGCGCGCCGGTGCGTGAGCAGCCCCCAACCGAAGCGACCGCGACGAATTTGGGGCCGGGCAGACTCGAACTGCCGACCTAGAGTTTAGGAAACTCTTGCTCTATCCACCTGAGCTACGGCCCCGGAGCGATCGAGTGTACTAGGGCTGCAGCTCGGAAGCCGCGGTGCCCCCCGGCAGGAACTCGCGCGCGGGCTTGAGCGCCGGCGTCGCCTCGGGGACCCCGATGTAATAGCCCTGCCCGTAGGGGATCCCGAGCCGTCGGCACTCCTCCAGATCCTCGGGCGTCTCGATTCCCTCCGCGACACACAGCGCGTCGATCCGGCGGGAGAGGTTCACCAGCATCTCGACGACGTCGCGCTTGATCGTGTCCTCGTGAAGGCCCGTCACGAGGGTGTTCGCGACCTTGAGGAAGTTGGGCCGCAACTCCGCGATCGACTGCAGGGACGCGTAGCCGGACCCCGCGTCGTCGATCGCGATCCGGAACCCGTGCTCGCGCAGCAGTGCCAGCGCCTCGCGGAACACGGGCAGGTCTCGGATTGCGGACCGCTCCGTGACCTCGATGACGATGGGATGCCGGAGGTTCAGGAGGGGCGTCAAGGCCTGGACGCCCCGCGCCGAGAGCGAGGCGATCGAATCCGCCTCGACGTTCAGGAAAAGGAGGCTGCCGGGCGTCGACAGGTAGTGAGTCGCCGCCGAGTCCAGGCAGAGCTGCTCGAGCTCCCAGGTCGCCTCGTGCTCGCCGGCGAACTGGAAGAGAAGGTCGGGGCTCTCGAACGCCGAATCGAGCGGGCCGCGCGTCAGCGCCTCGTGGCCGAAGAGGCCCATCGTGTTCAGGTCGAAGATCGGCTGGTAGACCGTGCGGATCCGGCGCCTGCGGAGGATCTCCTTGAACGCGTCGGCCAGCAGCGCCTGGCGCTCGCGCTCTTTCGTCGTCGCGATCGAGATCGCCTCCCGGAGCGCCCGGTACACGAGGCGCTCCACCCGCATCTGGGGGTTCGATCGGATGACGGAGTGGCCCACGAAGACCGCGATGCGCTTGTGGATGCGGCCTCCGAACGCCTCGTCGAGCGTCCCCCGCAGGGATTCCTCGACCTGGCGGGCCTTGCGCTGCAGGCGGGCGGGCGCGTCGTCGCCCCCCTCGAGACTCGTGAACACGTAGAAGTCGGAACCGCCCGTGCGGTTGACCGCCACGAAATCCTCGGTCGCGAACACCGTCCCGAGCATGCGGCGCAGCGCCTTGGCCGTGTGGCGGAGGAGGCCGTCGAAGACCTCCCAGCCGTACGCCTCCTCGATGTGGCTGTACTGCTCGACGTCGACGTAGAGCACGGCGAGATCCCGGCTGTCGAGGAGCCGGTCGCGCAGCGCATCGATGATGACGGGGACCGTCGGCAGGTCCGTGACCGCGTCGAAGAGAAGGCTCTTGAAGCGGACCTGCTCGTTGTCGGTCGGAAGGAAGGACGCCGGCGCCTCGCCCCGCTGCTCCAGGATCTGCCGCACCGTGGAGAGCAACTTGCGGCGCGTGAAAGGCTTCGTGATGTAGTCGTCGGCTCCGACCTGCATGCCCGTGATGAGGTCGCGGATCTCGCTCTTGACCGTCATCATGACGATCGGCGTCTGCCGCGTCTCCGGAGCGTTCTTGAGGGTCGTGCAGACTTCCCAGCCCGAGAGCTCGGGCATCATGACGTCGAGCAGCATGAGGTCGGGTTTGAGCTCGAGCGCGAGGTCGACGCCCTCCCGGCCGTTGCGCGCCACGGTGACGGAATAGCCGGCATTCGCCAGGATCGTCTGAACGATCAGGAGGATGTCCTCGTCGTCGTCGACGATCAGGATGCGTTCTTCGGCCATCAGTGCTGTTTTTTTTGGCGTTTCGGCCGGGGCGAGTTCCGAATCATAGTACCAGCACCGAGTGGGCCGGGCGACCGGAAAGCCGGTCCCGACCCCCCAGGGCGGCGAGCTCGATGCAAAAGATCAGGGCGACGACCCGGGCCCCCAGGCGCTCGACCAGCTCCGCGGCGGCCGCGGCCGTGCCCCCCGTTGCGAGGACGTCGTCGACGACGACCACCGCGTCGCCCGGGGAGAACGCATCGGCATGGATCTCGAGCCCGTCCGACCCGTACTCCAGGCCGTAGGCGATCTTTTCGGTCCGTCCCGGGAGCTTGCCGGGCTTGCGCGCCGGGACGAACCCGAGTCCGAGCTCCCGCGCCACGGCCGCTCCGAACATGAAGCCGCGAGCTTCGATCCCGACGACCTTGACCGCGGCGCCTCCCCGAAAGGGACCCGCCATGGCCTCGACCGCGGCGCCGAATGCCACGGGAGACGCGAGGAGAGGGGTGATGTCCCGAAAGAGGATCCCGGGAGTGGGAAAGTCCGGAACGTCGCGGATGAACCGCCGCAGGTCGGTCACCGTGTGATCTCGAAGCGATCGTGACCCTCGGGCGCGCGCTCCTCGACCTCGACGCTCGCGACGCTTCCGCCGAAGGGCCCGCGCCCGATCCTCTCGAGGTAGCGGGTCACGGCCTCCTCCTCCCCTTCGACGACCGTCTCCACCCGTCCGTCCGGGAGGTTGCGCACCCATCCCTTGACGCCGAAGCTCCGCGCCGTCCGCTCCGCGAAGAAACGAAACCCGACGCCCTGCACGCGGCCGGACAGGAGCGCCCGCCGGGCGATCACGACGGCGCCCGACCGAAACGGCCGATGAGCGGGACGAAGACGACCTCCTCTCCGTCCTCCCGCGCGAAGTCGGTCTTGCGACGGCGAACCACGCGGATCCGCTGGCGCTCCGGCGGGCCGACCGGCGCGACGAGTCGTCCGCCCACCGCGAGCTGCGCGAGCAACGTCTCCGGAATCTCCGCGGTTCCCGCGGTGATCAGAATGCGGTCAAACGGCGCGGCGGCCGGATAACCATACGTCCCGTCGAACGTCTTCACGGAGACGTTCTGGTACCCGAGCCCTCCCAGGGTCTGCGCGGCGGCGCGCGCGAGGTCGTCGATGCGCTCGAGCGAATAAACGGTGCGCGCGATGCGGGAGAGGACCGCCGCCTGATAACCGGATCCGGTGCCGATCTCGAGCACCTTCTGGCCCGGGGCAACCGCCAGCCGCTGCGTCATCAATCCCACGACCGACGGCTGCGAGATCGTCTGCCCGTGGCCGATCGGCAGGGAATGGTCGCCGTAGGCCTTCGCCCGGAGAGGTTCCGGGACGAAGCGGTGCCGCGGGACTTCGCGCATCGCCTCGAGCACCCGCGGGTCGTCGACGCCCCGGGCGGCGACGAAGCGCTCCACCATTTCCCGACGCTGGCTGTCCGAGCGGGCGTCGGGGGGAATCCGCTCCTTCGGGATGGGCACTCCGGTCATGGTAGCAAGGTGTCCGGACGACCCCGAAGCACTCTCACGCCGGGGGCCTCGAATAAACCCGGCTAAAATGAGCGTTTCACCTCGCTCATGGAGGAAACCAACCGTTGACACCCCGCGAGACCGCTCAACTCGTCCACCCCGCCGGAGTCGCCGGAGTGTCCCGCGAAGAGCTGAAGAAGTGGTACGCCCTGATGCACCTGGCACGGGTGCTGGACGACAAGGCCCCCAACTACCTGAAGCAGGGCCTGGGATGGAGCTATCACGCCCCCTGCGCCGGTCATGACGCGATCCAGCTCGCCCTCGGCATGACCTTCCGCCCCGGCCGCGACTACCTGTTCCCCTACTACCGTGACCTGACGACGTGCGTCGCCGCGGGCCTGACCGCCGAGGAAATCCTGCTGAACGGCATGTCGAAGGCGGCCGACGTCGCCTCCGGCGGCCGTCACATGTCGAACCACTTCGCGAAGCCCGAAATCGGCATCCAGAACGTCTCGTCGTGCGTCGCCAACCACGCGCAGCACGCCGCCGGCCTCGGCCGGGCGATCAAGACCTACGCCCGGGACTCCATCGTCTTCTGCTCGGTCGGCGAGTCCTCGACGGCCGAGGGCTACTTCTACGAGGCGGTCAACGGCGCCTCCCGCGAGAAGGTCCCGGTCGTCTTCGTCATCCAGGACAACGGCTACGGGATCTCCGTGCCGAAGTGGGACCAGACGGCCAACCCGATCGTTGCCGACAACTTCTCCGGGCTGCTGAACCTGAAGATCATCCACTGCGATGGCCTGGACGTCTTCGACTCCTTCCGCGCCATGCGTGAGGCCGTGGACTACGTCCGCACCGGTGAGGGCTGCGCGATCGTCTACGCGCCGGTCGTCCGCATCCACTCGCACTCGAACTCCGACCGCCACGAGCTCTACCGGTCCCCGGAGGAGCTCGCCGCGGCCCGCGAGGCCGATCCGCTTCCGCGGTTCCGCCGCACCCTCATCGACAATGGCCTCGTCTCGGAAGAAGAGCTCGTCGCGATCGAAGCCCACAACCAGCAGACGTACGAAGAGGCGGCCGACCGGGCGCGGCAGGCGCCGGACCCCACCCCCGAGTCGATCTTCCAATACGTCGTTGCCGAGCCCTGGTCGCCGCCGGCGTGGCCGGAGGGGATCCCCGACGGGAGCGGCGAGACCATGTCGCTCGTCCAGTCGATCAACCAGACGCTCAAGGAGGAGTTCCGGCGCAACCCCGACACGTACATCTGGGGCCAGGACGTCGCGTACCGCGACAAGGGGGGGATTTTCAACGTCACCAAGGGGATGCAGCAGGAGTTCGGCGCGCACCGGGTTTTCAACGGGCCGATCGCGGAGGACTTCATCCTCGGCACGTCCGACGGGTTCTCGCGCCTCTCCGAGGACATCCGGGTCGTTGTCGAGGGGGCGGAGTTCGCCGACTACTTCTGGCCGGCGGCCGAACAGATGGTCGAGATGTCCCACGAGTACTGGCGCACGAACGGGAAGTTCGTTCCGAACGTCACCGTGCGCATCGCGTCGGGGGGATACATCGGCGGAGGCCTGTACCACTCGCAGAACATCGAGGGCTGGCTGACCACCCTGCCCGGGATCCGGATCGTCTATCCCGCGTTCGCCGACGACGCCGCCGGCCTGCTTCGGACGGCGATCCGCTCGCGCGGCATCACGCTCTACCTCGAGCCGAAGTTCCTCTACAACAACCCGATGGCGCGCGCGCCGGTGCCCGCCGAGTTCGCCGTGCCCTTCGGGAAGGCGCGGGTACGGCGGGAAGGAAAAGACCTCACGATCGTTGCCTACGGCACGCTCGTGCACTTCGCCCTCGAGACTGCCGCCGAGCTCGAGAAGGAAGGAAAGTCGGTCGAGGTGGTGGACCTGCGCTCCCTCGTCCCGCTCGACCTCGAGGCCGTCGTCCGGTCGGTCAAGAAGACCAGCCGGGCCCTGGTGGCGCACGAGGACAAGGTCCACGGCGGGTTCGGGGGCGAGGTCGTCTCCCAGATCCAGGAGGCCGTGTTCCCGCTGCTCGACGCACCGATCGGGCGCGTCGGCTCGACCTTTACTCCGGTCGGCTTCAACCGGATCCTCGAGAGGGCCGTCCTTCCCTCGACCGAGAGGGTGCTCGAAGCCGCGCGAAAGGTTCTCGCCTACTGACGGCGGCTACAATTCCCCGATAACTCGCATCGACGAATTTCGGAATCGCAACCCGATCCGCGCCAGGGCACTCGGCGCCGGCGGGTTGATCCTGCTCGCCGCCACGGGCCAGATCGCCCTGGAGAGGGCGCGCGCGACAGGAACCGAGCCCTCTCCGTTCGCAGCGCTCGCCCTCGTGGGCTCGGCCTGCCTCGCCGTCCTTCTGTTTCGAAAGAACGACCTGCTGCCGGCTCCCCCCCGCCCCCTCGAGCCCCCCCGTTTCTCCGCGGCGCTCTATGCCGCGTGCGCGCCCGGCGGAATCGTCCTGCTCGCCGCGCTCGCCGTGCATCTCCGGGCGGATCCGGGCGACGCGACCGCCCCGAGACTCTGGATGGGCGGCGTCGTCCTGCTTCTCCTGCCCGGCTTGGCGGACTGGTATCGCGCCGCCCGCCGGCGCGGGGCGCAGTCGCGCCGGGAGAGCCGGGGGGCCGTTATGGCCGCGGTCCTTCTTTTCCTCGTGGCTTTCGCAGTTCGCAGCTGGGG
>DATIBN010000084.1:0-18683 GCA_035457525.1 Thermoanaerobaculia bacterium
AAGAGGCCCACGCCCTCGGCGTGATACCGCTCGAGCGCGCCGATCTCTTCGGCGAGCTCCAGGTTCGCCCGGACCACCACGCGAAGCCCGTCCTTCGTGACCGCGGCGCGCGGAACACGCGCGCGGAGTCGCCGCGCTTTCTCCCGTGCCTCCCGGGCGCGGAGGAGGCTCCGCCGCAAACGCTCCTTGGTCGGGTTCCGGTCCACCGTGCCCCGGTCGCCGTCGACCACGATCGGCGTTTCGGGCGAGATGAGCTCACAGAGGCCGTCGATGCCCACCACGGCGGGAAGCCCAAAGGATCGAGCGATGATCGTGGCGTGAGAGGTCGGTCCCCCGCGCTCGAGGACGAGCGCCCGGACGCGGCGCGGGTCGAGTCGCGATGCGTCCACGGGTGAGATCTCGTCGGCGACGAGAACCGATCCGCGCGGCAGCTCCGACGGTAGGACGAAGGTCCCTCCCGTCAGGTGCCGGGCGATCTCGCGGCCGACGTCGTGGATGTCGGCCGCTCGCTCGCGCATCACGTCGGAATCGGCGGTCTCGAACCGGTGGCCGAGCTCGCGCGTCACCTCCGCCAGCGCCCACTCGACGTTCACGCGATCCCGCCTCATCCGATCGAGGATCGCCTCGAGGTACGTGTCGTCAGTCGCGATCAAGCCGTGCGCCTCCAGGATCGCCGAGAGCTCTTCGCCGATGTCGCCGGCCGCTTCTCCCGAGTGCCGCCGGAACTCTTCCGCGGCGAGACGCGAGGCGCGGCGCAGCCGGCGCTCCTCCTCCTCGAACTCGTCGGTCGAGAGGGCGCGCCGGAACGCGGGAAGGCCGCCGAAGCGAACGATCACCGCGCGGCCGACCGCGATGCCGGGCGAGACAGGTAATCCCTGGAGCATGGTCAGGGGAACGCAGGTCCCCGGGAGAGTCCTCGCCGGCTCATTCGTCCTCGTCGAATTTCCGCTCGACGAGGCCCTCGACCGCGGCGAACGCGGCCTCTTCGTCTTCTCCGCACACCGCGACGGTGATCGCGGTCCCCTGCGAGGCCGCGAGGAGGAGGAGCCCCAGGATGCTCTTGCCGTCCACCTCCTCGCCGTTCTTGCGGATCTTGACCTCCGATTTGAAACGGCTGGCGGTCTGCACGAACTTCGCCGCGGCCCGCGCGTGGAGGCCGAGCCGGTTGCGGATCGCCAGCTCCCGCTCGATCAATCCCCCTCCCGCTCTTCCGAGGTCGCGGCTGCCGCGGCCGAGACGCCCTCCTCGTCAGCGAGCAGGTCCGAGGCGACGTAGATCGACCTCTGCCCGCGGTCCTTCGCGACGTGAGCGATCTCCACGACAGGCTTGCCGCTGCGCTGGAGCGCCGCGCACTTGAGAAGCATCGGGAGGTTCACCCCCGTGACGATCTCGACGCGGTCGCGTTTCAGGAAAGGAAGTGTCAGGTTCGTCGGCGTCCCGCCGAACATGTCCGTCAGTATCACCGCGCCGTCACCGTGGTCGGCCTTCTCGAGCCCCTCGGCGATCCGCCGGCTCGCCTCTTCGCCCACCTGGCTCCAGTCGAGCGCGACCGCCACCATCTGCTGGATGTCGGGCTGGATCGTGAGCGCCGCGGCCTTCAGCTCCTCGGCGAGCCGTCCGTGGGTGACGAGCAGGATCCCGATCAACGCGTCCTCACTCTCGCGTCGCGTCGCGGTGGGACACGCGCACGGGAAGGCCGCGCTCCTTGAGCATCTTCGCGAGCTGCTCGGCGACGTAGACCGAGCGATGACGTCCCCCCGTGCACCCGATGCCGATCGAGAGATAGCTCTTGTGCTCGCGCTCGTAGAGCGGCAGCAGGTAGTCGAGGAAGTCCGCCAGCCGGTCCAGGAACTCCGCGGTCTGCGGGTCCTTCTCGATGTACGCCGCCACCGCCGGATCGCTTCCCATCTTGGGCTTCAGCTCCGGGACGAAGTGCGGGTTCGCCAGGAAGCGGACGTCGAAGAGCAGGTCGATGTCGTGGGGTACGCCGAACTTGTAGCCGAACGACGTCGCGGACACGACCATGCCGGCGGCCGACTCCTCCCCCAGGAACGTCTTCTGCATGAGCGCGCGCAGCTCGTGCACCGTCATCGCGGAGGTATCGACGACGACGTCGGCGACGGCGCGCACGTCCTCCAGGAGCTCGCGCTCGTTTCGCAGTGCCGTCAGGAGCGGGCGGTCGACCGAGAGCGGGTGAGGCCGCCGCGTCTCCGAGAAGCGGCGGATGAGCGCTTCCTCCGACGCATCGAGGAAGACGAGCCGCGTGCCCGGGACCCGCTCCCGCAGTCGGGCGAGGATCGGCGGAAACCGCGCGGCGAAATCGGGATTTCGAACGTCGAGGATGACGCCGACGCGGGGCGCCGTCACCTGCGAGAGGAGCGGCTCGACCAGCGGCAGCGGGAGGTTGTCCACGCAGAAGTAACCCATGTCCTCGAGGCACTTGAAGACGTAGCTTTTCCCGGAGCCGGAAAGCCCCGTGACGATCACGAGACTCTCGGGGACGGCGGGAGTCGCGCCCGGCCGGCGAGTCGGGGCCCGCCGCGATGTGCGCGCGGCGCGGGAGCCGGGGGCGGCCGTCTTCGCCGCGCGGCTCGCGACCCGGCCGCGGGGGCGGCGCCGAGCGCTCAAGCGCCCTTCAGCCCCGGAGACAGCGCGTTCCGCGCGATTTCCTCGTCCACCTTCAGCGCGAACTCCTTCGCCGCGTCGTATCCCTGCGTCTTCAAGAGCTCGTTTCGGGCGGCGATCTCGATCAGCAGCGCGATGTTGCGGCCCGAGGCCACGGGCAGCTTCAGGTACGGGAGCGGGCGGTCGAGGATCGGGTACATCTGGCCGTCCAGGCCGAGCCGGTCGTACGTTTTCGCCGGGTCCCAGCGTTCGAGCTCGATCACGAGCTCGATCGACTTCGAGGAGCGCACCGCCGAGACACCGAAGAGATGCTTGATGTTGATGATCCCGATGCCGCGGAGCTCCATGTGGTATCGCAGCATGTCGGCCGCCCGGCCGACGAGCGCGCCGTTCGGATACTTCCGGATCTCGACGACGTCGTCGGCCACGAGGCGGTGGCCCCGCTGGATCAGGTCGAGCGCCGACTCGCTCTTGCCGATTCCGGAATCGCCGAGGAGCAGAACGCCCATCCCGTAGACGTCCACGAGCACGCCGTGGAGCGTGGTCGCCGGCGCAAGCTCGTCTTCCAGGATCCGGGTGATCAGCTGGATGACGACCGACGTCGTCTGGGGAGACACGAGCAGCGGCACGCGCCGGACCCGGCACTCGTGCACCAGCTCCTCCGGCACCTCCTGCCCCTTCGTCACGACGAAGGCCGAGACCGGGAGCGCGCAGATGAGAGCGATGCGCTCGCGCCGCAGCTCGAGAGGCATCGTGTCGAGGTAGTTCAGCTCGCTCTCGCCGAGAACCTGGATGCGCCCCGGCTTGATGAACGAGAGAAAGCCCGCCAGCGCGAGCCCCGGCCTCTGGATGCGGCCCCAGGAGATCGGGCGGTCGAAACCCGACTCTCCGGCGACGACCTTCAAGTCCAGGTCGGCGAGCGCCGGCGAACGGAGGATTTCGGCGGTGAGCTGGGTCATCCGGTTCAGGATAGCCCGAATCGCGCCCGGGGGCGGAGCCGCTCAGGCCGGAACGGGCAGCCGTCCTTCGGCCGTCTTCAGAACCGCCGGGATTTCGCCGGCCGTCGCCGCCTGGCGGACGTCGTCGGCGACCCCCGGCATCCGGATGACCCGCGAGATCCGCGCGAGCGCCTGCAGGTGGAGCCCGGGTGCGTCGGACGGGGATACGACCAGGAAAATCAACGTGACGGGTACCCCGTCGGCCGCGCCGAAGTCGATACCCTTGCGCGATACCCCGACGGCGAGCAGCACGTCGGCGAGGTCGCGCGTCTTGCAGTGAGGGATCGCCACGCCTCCGCCGAGGCCCGTGGACCCCAACCGCTCGCGCTCCGACAGGCGGCGAGCGAGATCGCCCGCGTCCTTGACGAGGCCGGCTCGCGCGAGGCCCGCGGAAAGCTCGGCGAGCGCTTCCTCGACGGTGGACGCCGCGAGGTCCGGAAAGACGAGCCGCTCGTTGACCAGCCTCGGGAAAAACCCCGTCTCGCTCAGCATTCGATCAGGCCGAAGTTCCCGTCGTGCCGCTTGTAGAGCACGGAGACCTTTTCGGTGCGCGAATCGCGGAACACGAGGAACTCGCGCCGGGAGGTCTCGATCTTGAGCACTGCCTCTTCGGGGCTCATCGGCTTCACCGCGAGCCGGTTCGCGCGGACGATCCGCCGCTCCGGGGCGTCGGGCGCCGCCTTGACCGCGGCCGGGGGCTTCGCGCGCCGGGCGGTTACCTCGGCGAGGGGGACGGCCGCCGGCGGGAGGAGGCGCGGCGAATTGCGGTCCTTGCGGTTGCGCCGCTTCTCGGCGTCCTTCTTGGCCTGCGCGTCGATCTTCTCGAACGCGAGGGCGACCGCGGCGCGCGGATCGACCGTGTACTCGTGAGCGTTCCAGCGGCGCCGCCGGTGCGTGGCGATGATCTCCGCGCCGAAGCGGTGCTTTTCCTGGGAGAGCACGATGCGCACCCGGGCGGGTCCCCCGAGGTGCCGCTCCAGCCGCTGAGTCCGTTCTCGCGCCAGGTTCATCAGCGACGGAGTGACCTCGACGTTCCGACCGGTGCATTCGACGGCCATGCTTCCTCCTGGAATGCGGGTTCTTCGTGATCCGCGCCGGACCCGACTCAAAAGCTCTGCTTGCGCTGCGACGACGAAGGGATCCTCAGCTCCTCGCGGTACTTCGCCACGGTCCGCCGGGCGATCTGAATCCCCTCCGCGCGCAGCTTCTGCATGATCCGCGCGTCGGAGTGAGGTCGGGCGGCGTCCTCGTCCGAGACGATCTTCGCGATCTTGCTCTTGATCGAGAGCGACGACACCTCGCTGCCTTGCGTCGAGTCGATGCCGCTGTGGAAGAAGTACTTCATGGGGAACAGGCCGCGGGGCGTGTGGATGTACTTGTTCGACACGACGCGCGACACGGTCGACTCGTGCATGCCGATGTCGTTGGCGACGTCGCGCAGCACCAGAGGACGCAGGTGCTCGATCCCGTGCTCCAGGAAGCCCCGCTGGTGGCGCACGATCGAGTCCGCGACTTTGTAGATCGTCCGCTGCCGCTGGTCGAGGCTCTTGATCAACCAGACGGCCGAACGCATCTTGTCGCGCAGGTACGTTGCCGCCTCCTCTCCGATCGCGCCGTTGCCGCCGCGCAGCATCCGGCGGTACGCCGCCGAGATGCGGAGCTTCGGCAGGCCGTCCTCGTTCAGCTGGATGACGTACTCGTCGCCCACCTTCCGGACGGCGACGTCGGGCTCGACGTAGATCGTGCGCTCGTCGGAGTACTTGCGGCCCGGCTTGGGCTCCAGGTTCTTGATGATCTCGACGACCGCCTGGAGCTGCGAGAGGCCGACGTTCAGCGTCCGCGACAGCGGCGCGAACTGCCGGTTGAGGAACTCCTGCCAGTGCCGGGTGATGACCTTCTCGATGAGCGGGTTCTCGATGCCGAGGCTGCGGATCTGCATCATCAGGCAGTCGGGGAGGTCGAAGGCGCCGACGCCCGGCGGATCGAACGAGCGGACGAGCTGGAGGGCCGCCTCGACCTCTTCGTCGTTCTCGAAGCCTCCCGCCCGGATCTCCTCGCGGGAGACCCGCAGGTAGCCGTCCTCGTCGATGTTACCGATCAGGTACTGGGCAATCTCCCGGATCCGCGGCGGCTCGTCGGCGAGCGCCAGCTGCCAGTTCAGGTACTCGTGCAGACCCTGCGGGCGCGAAAGCGTGTTCTCGAGCGGAACCTGCTCGGTATCCTCGTACTGGCGCGGGTTGTACGCGCTGTCCAGGTAGTCCTCGAAGTAGGAATCGAAGTCGATCTCGTCGAAGGAGTCGCGCTCCTTCTCGACCGGCGCCTCCGCCGTCTCCGCGCCTTCGACCGCGGCGACGGGCGCCTCCGCGTCCGCCTCCTTCGCGGCCGACGCTTCCGACTCGACCTCGGCCTCCGTCGGCTGCTCGGCGGCGACGGCTTCCTCTTCCTCCTCGAGGAGCGGGTTCTCGACGATTTCCTGCGTCAGAACGTCCTGCAGCTCGAGCTTGGACATCTGCAGCAGCTTGATCGCCTGCTGCAGCGACGGGGTCATGACCAGTCGCTGCGAGAGCTTGAGATTGAGCTTCTGCTCGAGTGCCATCAGAGATGAAAACGCCTCAATCAGCCACGCATGAACCCGTCAGCGAAGCTGAAACGCCTCCCCCAGATAGATCTTTCTAACGACGGCGTCATTCGACAAGGCAAGCGGCGTGCCAGCCCGCAAAATCTCGCCGGCATTGATTATATAAGCGCGGTCGACGATCGACAAAGTCTCCCGGACGTTGTGATCCGTGACCAGAACGCCGATGCCGGAAGAGGCCAGGCGGCGCACGATCGACTGGATGTCGAGCACCGCGATCGGGTCGATTCCGGCGAACGGCTCGTCGAGCAGCAGGAAGTACGGAGAGACGACGAGGCTTCGCGCGATCTCCACCCGGCGCCGCTCTCCGCCCGAAAGCGTGTAGGCGCGATGGTCGCGGACGGCCTCCAGGCCGAACTCTGCGAGGAGCTCGGCGGCCCGCTCGAGCTGGGCCGAGTGGGGCAGGTCGAGAGTCTCCAGGATCGCGAGGAGGTTCTGCTCCACGGTGAGCTTCCGGAAGACCGAGGGCTCCTGCGGCAGGTAGGAAATCCCGGCGCGCGCCCGGCGATACATCGGCAGGCCGGTCAGGTCCCGGTTGCCGAGGCGCACCGTGCCCGAGTCCGGTTCGACCAGCCCGACGACGATCGAGAAGGTCGTCGTCTTGCCGGCGCCGTTCGGTCCGAGCAGACCGACGATTTCGCCCGCGGCGATGTCGATCGAAACGCCGCCCAGGACGGTGCGGCCGCCGTACGACTTGACGAGGTTCTCCGCGACGAGGCGGGGGCGCTCCTCGACGGCGATGGTGGTGTCACCGCCCGGACCCGCCCCCTCTCCGGGACCGAGAGGGAAGACGCCGCCGCGCGCTTTCACGGGCCTAGGATAGCCCCGCGCGGATCAGTCGGCTTTCGTCTTGTGGATGGTCTCGGTCCGGCCCCCCTCGGGCGCCGTGACTTCGACGTTTTTTCCGCGGCCCGTGATCGTCAGCGTCGAGCCCGCGACCTGGTTGCCTTCGGCGTCGACCACCCGGGCGGGGCTGCCGTGGAGCACCGTTCGCTCCTCGCGCGGGAAGTCGTCCACCCGGTCCGCGTTCGCGCGGCGGCCGTTCGCGCGGTCCTCGAGGACCACGGCCCCGGCGAGCTCGACCCGTTCGAGTTTGCGGTCCTTGCCGAAGTGCGCGACGCCGCGCGCCGCCGTCGCCCGCCAGGATCCCCGGGTCACGGCGACGTCGTCCTCGAAGACGGCCGTCGACTCGCTCTCGCGGTAGATGAGGCGGCGCGCGGTGATGATCGCGGGTCCGTCGTCCTTCTCGGGCCGGGTCGCGGCCCGGGTCTCCCGGGCGGTGGCGCCTCGCGAAAGCACGGCGCGGACTCTCCCGACCGCGACCGCGCTCTTCTCCGAGTCGTTCAGCGTGATGTCGTCGCCGAAGAGCGACGACGACTCCTGCCAGAGGGATGCTCCGCCCGAGAGAATTGCGACGTTCGTCGCCCGGTCGAGGACGATCCGGTCCGCCTTTCCGTACGTGGGGCGCGACGGATCGCCCAGGAGCGACGCCGCCTCGGACGGGCGGTCCTTCTCCGGCACGAAGACGGCGCGGGCGCGCCCCTCGGCCCGGAGAGACTCGCGGTTGCGATCGATCTCGATCCGGTCGGCGGAGATCTTCGAGCCGCGCTCTTCGACCGTGGCCGACTTCGCGCCGTCGCCGGTCAGGAGCCAGACGCCGCGGTCGGGAAGGTCCACCACGCGGTGGGCGACCGCCGTCCTCCCCTCCCCCTCCATCCGCGCGTTGCCCTCGAGCTCGAGAGTCTGAAAATCGCCGGAGGGTGCGAAGGCCGCGCGGGCGCGGTCCGACTCGGCGTTCCCGCGGTCGGACCGCAGCCGGACCGCTCCGTTCGCCCGCGCCGACACCGGCCGCCCTCCCGCGAAGTCGAGGTCGATCGCCCGCGCCGCGAGCTGCCGCTTCGGCTCCTCCACGGATGCGGGCGCGCCCGTCAGGTTGATCGCGCGAACGCCGCCGGCGGCGTCGAAGTAGAGGATCCCCTCGTTCGCGGCATAGGAGCGCTCGACCTCTCCGGCGCCGGTCGGAGCGATGACGCCGCGCACCGAGCCGTACGCCCGGGCCCACTCCGTCCGGTTCTCCTCCGGCGAGAACTTCAGGAGCAACCGGTCGCTGGTGATCCGGTCGCCCTTCGCGGAGGAGGCCGACACCTTTCCGCGGAACTCCACGATTCCCTCGTCCCGCCGGTACTCGGCGGAGTCCGCGGCGAGCGAGGACAGTCCGCCGCTGCCCTGTCCCGTTCCGGATCCCTGGACCGGCCCGGAGAGCGTGAGGACGCGCGTCTTCACGTCCCAGCTGCCCGACGCCGCCCGGACATCGAACGTCCCGCGCGTGAAGTGCAGCGCGACCGGAGCTCGAAGGACCCTCTTCGTGGGGTCGAACTCGATCCGCTCCGTTTCTCCGAGAGCGCCGTCCTTCGGGTCGGCCCACCGGACGTTCCCCGAGAGAATCGCGGCCTTGCTCCGGTCGTCGTACTGGGCCCGCTCGGCGTGGACCGTGAGCGGCTCGCCGTTCTCGGGGTACACGGTGAGCGAGACCTTCTCGAGCGCGTACCGGTTGGGCGGCAGTCCCGCGCCGGCTCCGTATCCGACGGTCCGGTCCGCTCGGATCCGGAAGATCGGTTTCTCCCCGACCGACTCGGTGTAGTCGAAGCCGGAGAGAAGCGTCGTCGCCTGTCCGGCGTCGCCGGACGGGGGCACGTCCGCGGCCGTGGCCGGTGGGCGCTCGCTCCGGACGCGGCGGGCGGGTCGGAAGAAGAAGGCGAGGAGGGCGAGGAACGCGGCTCCGAAGACGAGGATCCCGATCTCCGCCCGCGAGAGCTTCAAGTCGCCGCCGGGGCCGGGAGGCGCGAAACGGGAAGCGGGAGCGGATCGGGCCCGGGCTCCCGGTTCTCGGCGGACCACGCGGCGACGATCTCGACCTCCGTGCGACCGCTCCACCGGCTGCGCGAGATCCGGTAGTGGAGGCGCAGAGGTTCTCCCGTCGCGCTGTGCTCGCCGATCCGGGCGCGCTCGCTCCAGCAGATCGCGTCGATCGAGCCGCGCGACGTTTCCAGCCGGCCGCGCCAGCCGCTCTCGCCGAGCGGGCGGAAGGGCGCTTCAGGGCGGGCCTGCCCGCAGGAGAACACGGGCCGCGGGTTACCGGCGCCGTGGGGCTCGAACCTCTCGAGGTGGCGGGCGAGCTCCCCGTCGATCTGCTCCAGCGGGAGCTCGACGTCCGCCACGTCCTTCCGCTCGAGAAGCTCGCTCGGAATGCGCTCGGCGAAGAGGGCCTTCGCGTCCTCCCGGAAAGCCGCGAAGCCCTCGGCGGAGAGCGTGCCGCCGACCGCCTGATCGTGCCCGCCGAAGTCGAGGAATCTCTCGCGCATTTCGTTCAGAGTGTCGTGGAGGGAAACGCCCGGGATGCTCCGGCCGGAGCCGCTCGCCCGATCCCCCTCGAGGGCGAAGAGCAGGACGGGGCGGTTGTATTCCCGGGCCAGGCGCGCCGCCGCGATCCCCAGCACGCCCCGGTGCCACGCCGGGTCCCCCTCGACGATCACGAAATCCCGCCCGGCGTCGAACGTCTTCGCCACCCGTTCCCGAGCTTCCGCGAAGACCCGCCGCTCGATGGCCTGTCTCTCGGCGTTGCGCGCGCAGAGCTCGCGCGCGATCTCCCGGGCCCGGACCGGCTCCCGCACCTCGAACAGCGACAGCGCGAGCTCGGCGGTGTCGACCCGGCCGGCGGCGTTCAGGCGCGGCGCGACGCGGAACGCGATCTCCTCGGAGCTGGGCGCCGACCCCGGCTCGATCCCGCACGCCTCGAGGAGGGCGGCGAGGCCCGGCGCGCGCGGCGATGCGAGGGCCGCCAGCCCGAGGGACGCGATCGCGCGGTTCTCCCCGACGAGCGGGACGATGTCGGCGATCGTGCCGAGACAGGCGGCGCGCAGGAGCGACTCGCGCGACAGCGTGACGCCGGCGCGCCGCGCGATCGCCTCGGCGAGCTTGAACGCGATCCCGGATCCGGAGAGCTCCTTGTCGGGATACGCACATCCGGGCTGTCGCGGATTGACGACGACGGCGCCCTGCGGAAGGCGGTCGGGTACGAGGTGATGATCGGTGACGACGACGTCGACTCCCGCTTCGCGGGCGCAGGCGACCCCCTCGATCGCGGAGATCCCGCAGTCCACGGTGACGATGACCGACGGCGCGACGTCGCGGATCAGCCGCCGGACCGTGTCGGGCTTCAGGCCGTACCCATCCTTCAGCCGGTGCGGGATGAACGAGAGCGCCGGCGCACCCACGCGGGCGAGGGCCGCCTTGAGCTGGGCGACCGCGGTGACGCCGTCCACGTCGTAGTCGCCGAATACGAGGATGCGGCGTCCGGCGCGCGCCGCGGAAAGCAGCACGCCGGCCGCCTCCTCGATGCCGCGCATCCGGAACGGATCGTGGAGATGCGACTCGTCCGGCCGGAAGAACCGGGACGCCTCCACCGCCGTGCGGATCCCGCGGGCCGCGAGAAGCTGCGCGACGACGCGGGGCACGTCCGCTTCGCGGGCGAGGACCTCGATGGGATCGGCGGGCGGCCCGATTCGGAGACGGCCGATCCAGTCGGCGACGACGTTTCGGAGTGCTTCCATGGAGGAGAGTCTCGCGGACGGCTCGGACAAACGACGTCCGTTGGCCCTGGACGGACGACTCAACCGGGAGGTGTCGATTCGAATCGGCCCATCGACCGGAACTTGCGGTAACGGCGCTCACGGCGCTCCTCGGGGGTCAGGTCTGCGACCTCCCGGAGGTGCCGATCCACCGCCTCACCCACCGCGGCCGCGGCGCCGGCCGGGTCGGCGTGGGCGCCGCCCGGCGGCTCCGGAATGATCTCGTCGATGATCTGGAACTCCGCGAGATCTCCGGCCGTGATCCGAAGCGCCTCGGCCGCCTCCTTCTTCCGCGAGGCGTCCTTCCACAGGATCGCGGCGCAGCCTTCCGGCGAGATGACGGAGTAGACGGCGTGCTCGAGCATCAGGACCCGGTCTCCGACGCCGAGCGCGAGCGCGCCGCCGGAGCCCCCCTCGCCCGTGACCACGACGATGATCGGCACGTGGAAGCCGGCCATCGCGCGGAGGTTCACCGCGATCGCCTCGGCCTGGCCTCGCTCCTCCGCGTCGATTCCGGGATACGCGCCCGCCGTGTCGACGAACGAGAGAATGGGACGGCCGAACTTCTCCGCGAGCTGCATGACCCGGAGTGCCTTGCGGAATCCTTCGGGCCGCGGCATCCCGAAGTTGCGGCGGATCTTCTCCTTCGTATCGCGACCCTTCTGGTGGCCGACCACCGCGACCGGCCGGCCCCGGAACCGCGCGAGCCCGGCGACGACCGCGGGGTCGTCGGCGAACTTCCGGTCGCCGTGAAGCTCGACGAAATCGGTCATGAGCGCCCCGACGTAGTCGAGCAGGTAGGGGCGCTGGGGGTGGCGCGCCACGAGGGTCTTCTGCCACGGCGTCAGGCTGGCGTAGACCTCCCGGGAGACGCGGTCGAGCTTCTCGCGGAGGCGCTCGACCTCCTTGCGGCGCGCGACGTCGTCGGGGAGGGCCGAGAGCTCCTCGATCCGCTGCCGCAGCCGCAGGATCGGCTCCTCGAACTGCCCGTCTTCGCCGTTCATTTATCCGATTCTACAGACCGGGACGGCTACATCAGGTCCTGCGGATCCACATCGACCGCGATCTGCACGCCCGAGGGAGGTCTCTCCGGGATCGCCTCCTCGAACATCGACAGGATCGCCGCCCGCTCTCCGGCCCGGACCAGGAGCTGGAAGCGCCACTTTCCCTGCAGTCTCTCGAGCGGAGCCGGCGCCGGGCCGGAGAGGCGGATCCCCTTCTCGCGTCGGGCGGCGGCCCCGAGCGCGCGTCCGATTGCGCCGGCAGCCTCCTCTGCCTTTTCGCGGTCGGGCGAGGAGACGAGGACCGACGCGAGCTCCGAAAACGGCGGATAGAAGAACGCGCGCCGGAACTCGAGCTCGTGTGCGGCGAACCCGTCCACGTCGTGAACCGCGGCGCGCCGGATCGCCGGATGGTCCGGGTGGAAGGTCTGGACATGCACGGTCCCGGGCACGTCGCCGCGTCCCGCGCGGCCCGCGACCTGCGCGAGGAGCTGAAAGGTCTTCTCGGCGGAGCGGAAGTCCGGGAAGTTCAGGATCGAGTCGGCCGAGAGCACGCCCACGGCGGTGACGTTCGGGAAGTCGTGCCCCTTGGCGACCATCTGCGTTCCGATGAGACAGCTCGCGCGACCGGAGAGCACGTCATCGACGACCGCCTCCACTCCGCGCCTCCGCGCCGAATCCCGGTCGAGAATCGTCCACGTCACGTCGGGAAAGAGCGCCGCAAAACGCTCGGCGACCCTCTCGGTGCCGGCGCCGATCGCCTCGAGGAGCGCGCCGCCGCACTCCGGGCAGCGCGCCGGACGCGCCACCCTCTCGCCGCAGTAGTGGCAGACGAGCCGCCCTCCCCGCTCGTGGACCGTGCGCGACACGCTGCACCTCGAGCAGCGGAAGTCGTACCCGCAGTCGCGACACAGGAGAAACGGTGCGAAGCCACGCCGCGGTTGGAGGAGGATGGCCTGCTCACCGCGGGAGAAAACCTCCGAAAGGCGGGCGACGAGCGGCGCCGAGAACAACGTCACCCCCTTCTCCTCCGGCGTCGCGCGCTCGCGGCGCAGGTCGACGATCGAAACGTCCGGCAGCGGGCGGGACTCGACGCGCTTCGTCAGGCGGAGCGACGTCATCCGCCCGATCTTCGCGGCGTAATAAGCCTCCATGGAGGGTGTCGCGGAGCCCATGAGGAGCGCGGCCCCCGCCGCCTTGGCCCGGATCGCGGCGACGTCGCGGGCGTCGTAACGCGGGTTCTCGCGCTGCTTGTAGGAGGCGTCGTGCTCTTCGTCGACCACGAAGAGTCCCGGATCCACGAGCGGCGCGAACGCCGCGGAGCGGGGCCCGATCACGACGCGCGCCGCCCCCGAGCGCACCCGGTCCCACGCCTTCGCGCGCTCCTTCTCCGTGAGGGCGGAGTGCAGCACGGCTGCCCGGTCGCCGAACTGCCGTTTCAGCTGCCGTGCGAAAACGGGGGTGAGAGCGATCTCGGGAACGAGCCACACGGCTCCGCGCCCGAGCTCGAGCGTCGCGGCGATCGCACGCAGGTAGATCTCCGTCTTCCCGCTCCCCGTGACCCCCTGGAGGAGAGCGGCGACCGGGCGCCGGTCCCGAATGGCCTTCCCGATTGTGTCGAGCGCGCGGACCTGTTCCTCCGTCAGCGTCAGCTCGGGCACCCGGCTCGAAACGGTAAGCGCGATCGACGGGTCGTCTTTCTCCAGCTGCTCGAAAGTGGCGAGAACGCCCTTGCCCACCATGTTGCGCACAACTGCCGGGCCGGCGCCGGTGGCAAGGCGGATCTCCTGCGCCGTCGCGGGGCGTCGGAGCGACGTCAAGTACGCGAACACGTCCCGGCCGCGCCGGCTGCGCCCGAGCCGCTTCTCGAGTTCCCCGGCCTCGATCCGCGCGGGCAGGTACGCACCGACCGCGCGCCGGGCTGCACGGCGCTCGGGCGACGCGGTTCGGATCCAGCCGCGTTCCTCCAGCGACCGCACGACGTCGCGTCGGGGACGCGCCTCCCGGGGGAGCTCGTTCAGCCGGACCGTCCGGCCGTCCGCGAGGGCCTCCAGGAACGCGCGCTCCTCCCCTTCCGCGCGCGCCATCCCGAACGCCCCGATATCCGTAATCCGGTATCGGACCGCTCCCGCGGCGGGAAGCCGGGCCGGGAGCACGCTGCGCAGGACCTCCCCCTCCGCCGCGAAGAAACGCTGCGCGACCTTCGCCGCGGTCTCGAGGAGATCCGGGGGGCAGACCGGCTCTTCGTCGAGGGCCTCGAGGACGTCGCGCAGCGCGGCGTCCGACTCGCCCGGCGGTGGCCGCTCCGGGACGACGATCCCGGTGAGCACGCGCTCGCCGAAGGGAACCCGCACCCGCGTGCCGGGCGCGGGCACGTCGAGGTTCTCCGGTACACGGTAAGTGAAGGTGCGCCGCAGCGGGACCGGCAGGGCGACGGAGACGAAGCGCACCGGAGAACTCTACCGTCGCGCTCGGTCGCTCGGGTCCTGCTTGCGCACCGGCGAGCGGCTCGCCGTGACTGCCTCGACCGAGCGCCTGATCCGATGAACTGCGGCGGGTGCAGGTCGGAGACCTGTCCCCGCGCCAATTAGCGGGCGCTTCCGCGGCCAGAGAGGGAACCGACCCGGGAGACTACGTCTGCGCCGCGGGTTCCCTCGCGTCGTCCTCGTCCGCGTCGTCCCGCACGAACACGTGCGAGCGGCGGATCGGATCCCACCGGTAGCGGCGTACGGTCTCCTCGTCTTCCAAGTCGGGCGTGATCACGATGGAGTCCCGGTCGACCGACAGATCGCCGTCGGCGAGCGAGACGTCACGCTCGAGGACGGAGCCGGAACCGAAGCCGGAAGGCTCCCTGCCGGAGAACACGACGACGGTGAACCACGGCGAGTCGCGGTCCGAGTCGCGGCGCACGAAGGCGAGCACGAAATCGAGCACGCCGTCGTCGTTGACGTCGCCGCGCAGGAAGTACGGGTGGTACACCCCGTAGAGCCTCGTCACGTCGTCCGATTCCAACTCGCGGCGATCGTCGTCCGTGGCCATGCGGAGGTCGCGATTGGCGCGGAGAA
Organism: Thermoanaerobaculia bacterium; assembly: GCA_035457525.1. Classification (GTDB taxonomy): domain Bacteria; phylum Acidobacteriota; class Thermoanaerobaculia; order UBA5066; family Gp7-AA6; genus Gp7-AA6. The sequence continues at coordinate 14,953 of DATIBN010000084.1, forward strand.
ACGCCTCGATCGCTTCCTTCTCGCCGGGTCGGAATGAATAGCCCGACCCGGCCGGCGGAGCCGGGGGGCGCGCGGCGCGGTCCGGGCTCGAGATGCGCGGCGCGGCCGGGGGCTTCCGGCAGCCGGCGAGCGCCGCTGCGATACCGATCGCCGAAAGGAGGATGACCGCGGAGAGCGCCGCCGGCCGCCGGATCAGGCGGCGCGGGCCCGGCGGGTCGCCAGCGCGAGGCGGTCGGCGACCACCCCCCAGCGGACGTTCTTCAGAAACGCCGTCAGATAGGACTTCTTGTCCGTCCCGAAGTCGATCATGAAGGCGTGCTCCCACGTGTCGAGGGCGAGCAGGTGCTCCTGGTTCACCATGATTCCGATCGAGTGCTCCCACATCTGGTTGTGATGGAGCTTCCCGTCGATCCGGTCGTACGTGAGAAGGACCCACCCGCCGGTCGCCGCTTCCGCGCATGCCCTCAGATCCTCTTCCCAGTTCGACTGGCTCCCGAACGAACCCTCGATCGCCCGCGCGAGCTCGGCCTTCGGCTCCGCGGCGCCGCCGCCGAGGTTGTCGAAGTACATCTCGTGGAGGTACACGCCATTGTATGGCACGGCCTCGCGGCGCTTGAGCTCCGAATACCTTCCGAAGGAAAAGTTCGACTGCGCTTTGCGCTCCTCGTAGGGGATCTTGTCGATCTCCGCCCGGATCTCGTTGATCTTCTTGACGTAGCCCTCGTAGAGCTTGATGTGCTGCTCGATCTGCTTGGGAGAGAAGCCCGGCAGACCCCCCACCAGGTGGTCGTACTTCTTCGCTTCGATCGCCATCGCGTGCCTCCTTCTGGTTGCGACGAGAAGTGCTACTGTTGCAAAGCGCGTGCGAGCGCTCCGGGTACCGTCGGATCCGCAGGACACCCCGGCGCGCGGTCCGGCGGCATCCCCGGTCCGCAGGGAGGCGTACTTGAGACAGGAGAAGGACAGCCTCGGAGTGCGCGAGATCCCGGACGACGCGTACTGGGGCGCGCAGACGTCGCGCGCCGTCGAGAACTACCCGATTTCGGGAGAGCGCGCACACCCCGAGATGATCCGCGCGTACGCCTTCATCAAAAGGGCGTGCGCCGAGACCAACCGGGAGATGGGGCGGCTCTCCGCCGACAAGGCCCGAGCGATCGTGCAGGCCTGCGACGAGGTGCTCGCCGGCCGGCACGCCGAGCAGTTCGTCGTCGACGTCTACCAGGCCGGCGCCGGGACCTCGTTCCACATGAACGTCAACGAAGTCCTGGCCGGGCGCGCCGCGGAACTGATCGGTTCCTCGCGCGGCGACCGCAAGGCGATCAACCCCAACGACGACGTGAACCTGGGCCAGTCGACGAACGACACCTTCCCCACGGCCCTCCACATGGCCGCGATCGCGGTCGGCCGGGTGCTGACCGGGGAGGTCGAGAGAGTCGCCGCCTCCTTCGAACGAAAGGGACAGGAGTTCGACGGGATCGTCAAGTCGGGTCGCACCCACCTGATGGACGCCGTCCCCGTCACGCTCGGGCAGGAGTTCCGCGCGTTCGCCTCCGCGACGACGCACCGGCAGGAGGCGCTGACGCGGGCGCTCGACGGGCTGCGCGAGCTGCCGCTCGGCGGCACCGCGGCGGGGACCGGGATCAACACACCTTCCGGCTTCCGTGAGAAGGCGATCGAGAAGCTCGCGAGACTCGCGGGCGAGCCCTTCTTTCCGGCGACCGATCCGCGGGAGGGTCTTCAGAGCCGGGCCGCCGCCGGGGACTACTCGGCGGCTCTGCGTGCGCTCGCCGTCGAGCTCGGCCGGATCGCGAACGACTTGAGACTTCTCGCCTCCGGACCGGCGACCGGCTTGGACGAGATCCGCCTGCCCGCCGTGCAGCCGGGGTCATCGATCATGCCCGGAAAGGTCAACCCGTCGCTTTTGGAATGCCTGAACATGCTCTGCTTCCAGGTCGTGGGCTTCGACGCGGCGAACACCCTCGCGGTGGGCGGCGGACAGCTCGATCTCAACGTCATGATGCCGCTCCTCGCGTACAACCTGACGCGGGGGCCGCAGCTTCTCGTCAACTTCCTGCCGGTCGTGCGGCAGCGCTGCATCGACGGGATCACGGCGAACGTGGAGAAGTGTCGCCGTTACCTGGAGGAATCCCCGTCGGTGGTCACGGCGCTCACTCCGAAGATCGGGTACGCGACGGCGGCGGAGGTCTTCAAGGAAGCGGTCGCGCGGGGAGTGCTCGTGAAACAGGTGCTCCTGGAGAAGAAGATCCTGACCGAGGAGGAGCTCGCGGCGGCGATGACGAAAGAGGCGCTGCTCGGGCCGCTCGAGTGATTCAACCGTCCAACAGGAGGAGCATGCAATGACCTGGCCCCAGGACTGGCAGACCAACGTCACGTTCCTTCTCCGGTGGTCGCACATTCTCGCGGGGATTACCTGGATCGGCCTGCTCTACTGGTTCAACCTCGTCAACGTGAACTTTCAGAAGGAAATCGACGCGTCGGTGAAGGGCAAGGTCAACCCGCCGCTTCTGACCCGATCTCTCTGGTGGTTCCGCTGGGGCGCGGTCGCCACGTGGCTGACCGGCCTCATCTACTTCGCGATCCTCCTGAACACCGAGGACATCGACGCCAAGATGGGGATCGTGCTCGTGGTGTGGCTCCTCGCCTGGCTCCTGATCGCCGCGCTCTACCGCTTCGCGGTCGCCGGCGGGTTCCTGAAGGACGGGCGCGTTCTCGCCGTCCTCATCGCCGTGATCGTGCTCGTCGCCGCGTGGATCGTCGTGGGCTCGGTGCGCATGGGCGGCAGCAACCGCACGATGGCGATCGGAGTGGGAGGCGGGCTCGGCACCATCATGTTCATGAACGTCTGGATGATCATCTGGCCGCTCCAGAAGAAGATCATCGCCGCCACGCGAGCGACGGCGGAGTCGGGAACCCCGGCGCCGGCCGACGTCCCGAAGTGGGCGCGGCGGGCGTTCCTCGCGTCGCGCACCAACGCGTGGCTGTCGATCCCGATGCTGTTCTTCATGGGTGCCGCGAGCCACTTCCCGATCTTCGGGACGGCGGTCGCCCCCTAGGAACCCGCATGGACCTGACGAAGAGGCAGGTGACTTTCTCCCGCCTCCGCGAGGGCCCCCCGGGGCCCGACTTGAAGCCGGTAGCCGACGCCGTCTCCGAAAAGGTGTGGCGCGCGATGATCGACGCCTCGAAGAGCCTGCGCTCGCTCGGTATCCGACACGGCGGGCGAAGAGGAGTGAGCCGAGCCTCCGCTATGGCTTTCGGCCTGCGAGCCAGTTCTGGACCAGGGTGATCGGGTCGGAAACCTGGTCGCCCGGTCTCAGGTTGACGAGGAAGCGTTCGCCGTCGGGCGTGACGTCGAACTGTGCGCCGGGCGGTCGCTGCACGTTGGCCTTGAACAGTGCCCGGGGAATCCCCGCCTGGAAAGTCGGGACGGTCTGGACCTCGACCGCCATGATCTCGTCCGTCGGAGCCTGGTACACGATCTCCCGGCCGCCCTGCGTCCAGATCGGCACGCGGCCGCCGGACGTGGAGATCTGCCACTTGCCCACCGGTTCCGGGAACGGCACGACGTAAACCTCGTCCGCGCCCGATTCGTTCGACACGTACGCGATCCAGCGGCCGTCCGGCGAAAATCTCGCGAGGACTTCGTTGAACGAGCTCTGGAGAAAAGGCTTGGCCTTCCGGTCGGCGAGCGAGTAGGTCCAGAGATCCCA
>DATIBN010000085.1:0-7573 GCA_035457525.1 Thermoanaerobaculia bacterium
GGAGGCGCTCGAGACCCTGATCTTCGGCCTCGACCTCGAGCGCGGCGACGAGGTGGTCGTCACGAACCAGAACTACCCGCGCATGCTGACGGGCTGGGACCAGCTGGCGCGGCGTCGCGGTATCGTCGTCAACGCGATCTCCTTCCCGGTCCCGCCCCGCTCCGCCGCGGACGTCGTCGACCGGTTCCGCCGCGCGATCACGTCCCGCACGAAGGTCATCGAGATCACGCACATCACGAACCTGACCGGGCAGATCCTCCCCGTCCGCGACGTCGTTCGCATGGCTCGGGAGCGGGGCATCGAGGTCTTCGTCGACGGAGCGCACGCTTTCGCGCAGTTCCCTTTCCGCCGCGACGACCTCGAGTGCGACTACTACGGCACGAGCCTGCACAAGTGGCTGCTCGCGCCGATCGGAACCGGATTCCTCTACGTCCGCAAGGACCGCCAGAAGAGGATCTGGCCGCTCATGGCGGCCCCGTCGAAGATGGACGAGGACGTCCGGAAGTACGAGGAGATCGGCACGCACCCGGCCGCGAACCACAACGCAATCGCGGTTGCCCTCGCCTTCCACCGCGAGATCGGGGCCGAGCGCAAGGCGGCCCGGCTGCGCTGGCTTCGGGACCGGTGGGCGAAGAGACTCATGGCGGCCGACGCACGGGTGAAAGTGCTGACGCCCCTGAACGCCACGGAGTCGTGCGGGATCGCTCTCGTCCACGTGGACGGCGTCGATACGGAGAAGCTCCAGGTCCACCTGTGGGAGAAGCACAAGATCATGACCACTCCGATCGTCCACCCCGAGTTCAACGGCCTGCGCGTGACGCCGAACGTCTACACGCGCCCGGACGAGGTGGACGTGTTCGCCGAGAAGGTCGAAGAGGTTCTGAAGAGCGGTCTCCCCTCCTGAGAGGCGGGCCCGGTGCGGAAAAGCCGGAACCTCCGCCGGCCGGCGGTGTCTCACCGGACAGGAGGCCGCCATGCGACACCGCCCGACTTTCGCCGCTCTTTCGCTCGTTTTGTTCGCCGCCGCCCTGCCGCTCGACGCCGCCAGCCGGCGCGGATTCTCTCTGGCGGTCGTCGTCGACGGCTGCGAGGCGCCGGAGTATGAGCACGCCGGGCGCCTGTACGTCGAGGCTCTTCGCGGCCGCAACTTTTCGCTTCGGGTCGTGAATCCGACTTCGGAACGGATTGCCGTCGCTCTCTCCGTCGACGGGAGGAATGTCATCGACGCAAAGCGGACCTCGGCGCAGGGAGCGGCCAAGTGGGTCCTCGCACCGGGCGAGACGATCGACATCCCGGGCTGGCAGGTCTCCGGAGAGACGTCCCGCAGGTTCTTCTTCACCGAGACGTCCCGCTCCTACGCGAAGTGGCTCGGCGACACGCGGAACGTCGGCACGATCGAGGCCGCGTTCTTCCTTGAGAAACGGCGCCAGCCGCTGCGCGTGCCGGGGGTCACGGGCCGCGTGGAAAGCGAAGCGAGCTCCGGCGAGGCCCGCGATCACGCGGGAGAGCCCGCGCCGCCCGCAGCCGCGGCCGAACCGGGCCGGGACGCCGGGGCCGCGCAGCGCAAGTCGGAGGCGGACCGCTTCGCGGCCACCGGGATCGGCGACCGGACCGACTTCTCCGTACAGTGGGTCGCGTTCGAAAAGGAGCGGAATCCCGCGGCACGGATCGCGATCCGCTACGAGTTCCGGCGTGAGCTGGTCGCCCTCGGGGTCCTCCCGCGTGCCGATGACGCGCTCGCCGGCCGAGAGCGGGCCCGGGGGTTCGAGCCGCGCTATGCGCCGGACCCCGACTCCCGCCGGTAATCCGCGGTGCCGGAGCCGCCGTCCGACGTGGAAAGTACAATCTCGCCGTTTCCGGCGCGGCGCCCCGTGGAGACCGTTCTTCCCGACGCATCCGACGAGGAGCTGATCGCCCGCGCGAGAGCGGGCGATGAGCCTTCCTTCGAAGAGTTCATGAATCGGCACGTGGCGGCAGTGCACCGATGGATGGTCCGCGCGGTCGGGGAGGACGACGCCGACGACATGACGCAGGACGTCTTCCTGCGCGCGTACCGCGGCCTTCCCCGCTTCCGAAACCAGGCGCCGCCGCGCGCGTGGCTCGCCGCGATCGCCGACAACGCGATCAAGAACCGATATCGCTCGCGGAGCCGCTTTCGGAGGATCTTCGCGCCCTCGGCCGATCCCGACTCGCTCGGCGATCGGGAGTCGAGCGCGGCCGGCCCGGAGGAGCACGCGACAGCTGGAGAGTCGCGCCGGTCGGTGCTCGGGGCGCTGCAGAAGCTCCCCCTGGACTTCCGGCTGCCGGTCGTCCTCCGCGACCTCGAAGAATGGAGCTACGAAGAGATCGCGACCTCGCTCGAGCTCCCGATCGGAACGGTGAAGTCACGGATCGCCCGGGGCCGGGGGCAGCTCCGCGCGATCCTGGCCCCGCTCCTCACCTCGGAGAAGGACAGATGAACGGAAACGGACACTCTCATCCCGCGCGGTCGGTCGACTTCCTCTCGCGCCTGCACGACGGCGAGCTCGACGCCTCCGAGCGGGCGCGGTTCGAAGCCCACCGCGCCCGCTGCGGCGAATGCCGGCGCGCCGCCATCGAGTTCGAGGATGCGATCTCGCTCTTTCGCTCGACGCGCTCGATGCCGCCGAGGTCGGATCTCGCGGCCCGCATCCTGCGAAAGGTCCAGACGACGAACCGCCCGCGCACGCCGTTCCCGAGGCGCTTCCAGGTCGACCTCGGCTGGGCGGCGCTGCTCTTGACCGCACTCTTCGCGGTCCTGATCACCACGCCCCTTCTCCTTCGGGAGCGACGTCCCGAGCCCCGCGAGGGAGTCGTCCTTTTCGTGACACCCGGCGCGCCGTCGTCCGCCGCCGAGCCGCCGGTGCGTGAAGCTCTGCCCGAAGAGCCGCGCGAGAGATCGCAAGATCGTGAGTCGCGACCCTCCGCGCCGCCCGAGGTTCGGCAGCAGGCGCCCGCCGCCGGGAGCGCCACGGGAGCACCGGAGCTCGAAGACCACGCCGGGACCGGCCGAGCCGAGTCGCCGGCCGCTGCGCCGGCCGCCCCGCAACCCGGCTCGGCCGGAGGCGAAGGCGACGCGTCCGTTCGCATGGCTGCGCCGGCCGCCCCGATGCGTTTTTCGGTCCGCGAGATCGACGGCTTCGGCGCGCCGCCGGCCCTCCTCTCGGATGGCCGCCTCGACCTGCCGCCGAGCGAGCGGGGCCGCGAGTACGTCCTCGTGGTGGATGCGCAGGGCACGGTGCAGCAGGTGTCCCCGGCCTCCTCCGAGAACTCGGGGCCTCCCCCTTCCGCCCGCGATCGCCGGATGGCACGCGCGGAAGCGGCAACCCCGCCGCCGCTCGCGCGCCTCCGGTTCGCCCCGGGCAACCAGCCCCGGAGGCTCCTCCTCCGAATCGACTGATCAGCGCCGGATTTCGAGGACCGCGGCGCCCCGGATTTCCCCACGCTTGACGGCAACGAGCGCATCGTTCGCCTGCCCGAGCTCGAAGGACACCGTCTCCGGCCGCAGCGGAATGCGGGCGGCGAGGTCGAGAAACTCCTCGGCGTCCCGGCGGGTGAAGTTCGTCACGCTGCGGACGAGGCGCTCGCCGTAGAGTTTCTCGTACACGAAGGAAGGGATCGGGCTCATGTGGATCGCGTTGACGGCGAGCGCCGCGCCGCGATCGAGCCGCTCGAGCGCGACCGGAACGATCTCGCCCGCCGGTGCGAACAGCGCCGCCGCGTCGAGGGGCACACCCGGGTCGTCCCGCGTGTCGCCCACCCAGGCCGCTCCCATCTCGCGGGCGAGCTCGCGATGACGCTGCTCGCGCGTGAAGACGAACACATCGCAGCCGAGGTGTCGCGCGACCGGGAGGACCAGGTGCGCCGACGCGCCGAATCCGAAGAGCCCGAGCCGCGAGCCTCTCTGCGCGCCGGAGAGCCGCAGTGTTCGATATCCGATCACTCCGGCACAGAGGAGCGGTGCGGCCTGCCGCGGTGCGAACCCCGGCGGCAGCCGATACGCCGCTTCGGCGGGAGCGGTCATCCGCTCCGCGTAGCCGCCGTCCCGGTCGCGTCCCGTGAACCGAGCCTGCCGGCAGAGGTTCTCGCGGCCGGTCGTACAGAACGCGCACTGGCCGCACGTCCGAGAGAGCCATCCGACGCCGACGCGGTCGCCGGCCTGGAGATTCGTGGACCCGCGACCGAGCCCGACGACCCGGCCGACGACCTGGTGGCCCGGGACGATCGGAAGCGACGCGGCGACTTCCCCCTCGACGATGTGGAGGTCCGTCCGGCAGACGCCGCAGGCGTCGACCTCGATGACGATCTCGCCCTCAGCGGGTCGGGGGTCCGGCAAATCCGCGGCGCGAAGAGGACCCGCTTCGGCCGGGGCCGTCCGCTCGAGGACCATTCCGTTCATGCTGCGCTATTCTGCAGCGAGGTCGAAAACGCATGAAACGCGTCGATGCCATGCTCGCCGACTACGGCTCCCACCACCGGGCGCGCGGCAACCTCGTCTGCCACGTCTTCGGGGTCACCCTGATCGTCTTCGGGATCGTCTCGATGCTCGGGAGCTTCCGCCTCGGCCCGGTCACCGTCTCCGAGATCCTCATGGCGGCGGTCTTGGTCTGGTACGCCACGCTCGATTTCCGGCTCGCCCTCGGGATGCTGGCGGCTTTCGCGCTCGTCGACCTGGCCGCGCGCGCCGCCGGCGACTGGCGGATCGGGCTGGCGGCGTTCGTCGTGGGCTGGATCTTCCAGGCCGTGGGGCACGCCGTCTACGAGAGGAACCGGCCCGCCTTCTTCAAGAACCTCGTGCACCTTCTCGTCGGCCCGCTCTTCCTGATGAACGAGCTCCTGCGCGTGCGGCGCTCCGCGCCGGCATGACCGATCCCGCGATCGAGGAGTTCCCGCGAATCCTGAAGGACCTCGGGTGGTCCGACCTGCCCGGCGGAGAGGCCGAGCGGGTCGCGGAGATCACGCGGGAGTTCGTCGAGGCGACGCTCGCGTTCCGGGACGTCGAGCCGGCGGTCACGATCTTCGGGTCGGCGCGGCTCGCCCCGGACGATCCGGCGTGCGAGCTCGCGCGCGAGACGGCGAAGCTCCTTGCGCTGGAAGGGTTCAACGTGGTCACCGGCGGAGGTCCGGGGGTCATGGCGGCGGCCAACCGCGGGTGCCAGGAAGGCGGCGGCGTCTCGATCGGCTTGAACATCCGCCTCCCGCGTGAGCAGAAGGCCAACCCCTATCTCGATCGGCAGTTCGACTTCACGTACTTCTACATCCGCAAGTACATGTTCGTGAAGCTCTCCTGCGCCTTCTTCGCATTCCTCGGAGGCTACGGGACCCTCGACGAGCTCTTCGAAACGTTGACGCTCATGCAGACGCGGAAGATCGAGAGTTACCCGATCATCATCGGCGGGCGCGACATGGAGGACGCGCTGGAGCCGATGCTGGGAAAGCTCCTCGAGCACGGCACCATCGACCCCCGGGACCGCAACCTTCTCCACCGCAGCTCGGACCCGGTGGACGCCGTGCGGATCGTCGTCGAGCACCACCGAAGGCTCTCGAAGGTCACGAACAAGCCCGCGAAGAAGCCGGAACGGCGGCACACCGTGCTGGTCCCCCGCCGGACGAACTCCTAGCGCGACGGCGGCGGCAGCCGCTTGGCGAGGAGCTCCCGCAGGCGGTCGATCGGCAGCGCCTCGACTTTCCGGCCGCGGAAGCCGGTCACGCTCGTCGCGCGCGTCAGCGAGTTGACCACCGCCTCTTCGACCGCTTCCACGGCGGCCAGGAAGAGCGGGCTCGTCGAGTCGTTCGTGACGACCTCGACCGCCGCCGTGCGGCCCTTCGGCTCGTGCTCGACGAGGTTCTTCGTCGAGAAGGCGATGACGAAGTCCCCGGATCCGTTGTCCAGGAAGGAGCCGGTGCGCGCGAGGCCGAGCACCCCGCGCTTCGCGAGACGCTCGAGGTTCCGCGGGTCGAGCGGCGCGTCGGTCGCGAGGACGATCATGCACGACCCGCCCGGCGGTTCGCCGGCGAGCCCTTCGATCTCCTTCCGGAAGCTGTAGCTCCCGAGGAGCTCGCCGACGCGGACTCCGTCGATCGACAGGACGCCTCCGAAGTTCGACTGGACGAGCGCTCCGACCGTCCACCCCCCGAGCTCCGCCGGCAACACGCGCGAGGAAGTTCCGATGCCGCCCTTCCACCCGAACGCCACGGTGCCGGTCCCCGCGCCCACGTTCCCCTCTTCGACGGGGCCGGTCGCGGCGGCGTCGACGGCCGCGACGACGTCCCGGGCCGTCACGCGGCGCGCGCGGATGTCGTTCAGGCGGCCGTCGTTCGTCTCTCCGACCACCGCGTTCACCGAGCGGACCTCCTCGTTGCCCGGCCGGGACAGGGTCCACGAGACGAGGCCTTCGATCGCCGGGGCGATCGCGAGAGTGTTCGTGAGCACGATGGGCGTCTCCAGGTTCCCGAGCTCTCGAACCTGGAGGAAGCCCGCGGCCTTTCCGAAGCCGTTGCCGATGAAAACGCCCGCGGGGGTCTTTCGTCGGAAGAGGTTTCCGGGATGAGGAATGATCGCAGTGACTCCCGTGCGGATCGACTCGCCCTCGACGAGCGTGCGGTGCCCGACCTTGACCCCCGGGACGTCCGTGATCGCGTTCCACCGGCCCGGGGACAGCACCCCGAGCCGGACGCCGAGGTCGCGGATCCGCGGACGACTCTGCTCCGCGGACGCAGCCGCCGCGATCTCGAGCGCCACGACCGCGGCAGCGGAGAGCCTCTTCAACAGAACGTGGTCAGCACCGCGTTCGGGTGATCGAGGCGATAACCCTCCCCCGCCGGATCCGGATCGATCTCGAGGACTGCGCCGACGAGCGCCTCCGCGGCGTAGTCGTCCATGACGATGGGAATCCCCTCCGACTCGAACCGGCGGCCCTCGTCCGGCGCGTTCTCCTCGACGGACACGCGGAATCCGCCGCCGCCGCAGCCGAGCACGTGCCGGACGGACAGGACCGCGCGGGTGAAATCGGCCTCGGCCGAGAGGCGCCGCGCGGCCCCGGGAGCGATCGTGAGAGGCGAGACGGCTGTGTCCGTCGAAGCGCTCACGGGAACGCGATGACGTCGGCGACGCTCGCCAGTCGACCCTGCGTGTTCATGTACGTCCGGACCGCGCCGGTCTCCGAGTCGGTCACCGTGATCGTGTACTCGACGTCGGAGAGCGCGCCGTAGAAGACCCAGAAGTGCTGGTTGAACGCCCGGCCGTCGACGACCTTGATCACGAGCTCGATGTTGTTGGACGAGAAGAACCAGAAGTAGCCGGTGTCCGAGGTGAGCGGCACCGCCTGTCCCACGCCCGACGTGCCCTGGGTCGGGACTCTCCACGACACCCGCACCTGGAAGCGCCCGCCGTTCAGACACAGCGTGGTCCCGTCCTGCAGGCAGACGGCGGCCGCCGACTGCGAGGCCAGACCGGCGAGGTCGCGCATCTGATCGCGGAGAAACTCCTCCATCGACGGCGCCCGTGTCGCCGCGGTGGAGGAGGCCGACGCCTCTGCCGCTCCCGGTGCGCCCC
>DATIBN010000086.1:0-10382 GCA_035457525.1 Thermoanaerobaculia bacterium
AGGAGCGTCGCGACCCGCAGCTCCCCCTGCTCGAGCAGGCGGAAGGTCGTGCTGATCGCCCCGGGGATCCGCACGACGATCCCCGCGAAGATGATGAGCGAGATCCCGTTGCCGATCCCCCGCTCGGTGATCTGTTCCCCCAGCCACATGATGAAGATGGTGCCGGTCGTGAGCGTCAGGATCGTCATCAGGCGGAAGCCCCAGCCGGGGTGCGGCACGAGCTTTGAGCCGGTCGGCGCGACCTGCTTCTCGAGCCAGAGAGCGATGCCCGACGCCTGGATGAAGGAGAGCAGCACCGTCCCGTAGCGGGTGTACTGCGTGATCTTCTTGCGGCCCATCTCCCCCTCTTTCGAGAGCTTTTCGAGATAGGGCCAGACGACCGTCAGAAGCTGCAGGATGATCGAAGCCGAGATGTACGGCATGATCCCGAGCGCGAAGACCGACAGCCTCCGCAGGGCGCCGCCCGAGAAGATGTCGAGGAACCCGAAGAGCGACCCGGCCGACGAGCGGAAGAACGCATCGATCGCCGCCGGGTCGACGCCGGGCGTCGGGATGTGGGACCCGAGGCGATAGACCGCGAGCAGCAGGAACGTGAACACGACCCGCTTGCGCAGGTCGGGCACGTTGAAGACGTTGGCGAAGCTCTGGAGGGCGCTCATGCCGTCAGCGGGACAGGACCTCGCAACGGCCGCCCGCGGCTTCGATGGAGGAGCGGGCGGACGCCGAGAACTTGTGGGCGGACACGGTCAGCGCCTTCGCGAGCTTCCCGTCTCCCAGGATCTTGACTGGCCGGCGGCCGTGCGCGAGGCGTCGCTCCGCGAGCTTCGCGGGCGTGATGCTGTCGCCGGCCTCGAACGCGTCGAGCGCGCCGATGTTCACGACGTCGTACTCGACGCGGAAGATGTTCGTGAACCCACGTTTGGGCACACGGCGATGGAGCGGCATCTGGCCGCCCTCGAACCCGCGCTGGTGGCGGTAGCCCGAACGCGACTTCTGGCCTTTGTGACCCCGGCCCGCGGTCTTCCCGTGGCCGCTTCCGGGGCCCCGGCCCACGCGCTTGCGCGGGCGGGTGGCGCCGGGCGCGGGACGCAGGTCCTGGACACCGGTCCAGCGGGAGCGGGCAGCCGCCTCTTCCCGGGACGGCGCGGCCGCGACTGCGCCCGCCGGACGGTCGGGTTCGGTTCCCTTCCGGCGGCGCTTCGCGGGCGCCGGCGCCGCCTTGGCGACCCGCGGAGGCGCGGAGGCTTTCGCCGGCTTCTTCGCCGGCGCCTTCTTCTTCGGTTCTTTCTTCTCGGCCATCGGGGTTCTCAGTTCTCCGGTTTGGTTTTCAGGCGCTCACGATTTCGACGAGATGGCGGATCTTGCGGATCCGCCCCCGCACCTCGGGCGTGTCGGGCCGCTCGATCGTCTCACCGACGCGGCGGAATCCGAGCGCGCGGATCGTGGCCTTCTGGTCGACGGGCGTCGCGATCCCGCTCTTGGCGAGGCGAAGTCGCAGCGTCGTCGCCTTGCTCGCCGGGGGCTTGCGCGTCCGCGACTTCTTCGCGGGCTCTCGCGTCGGGGCAGTCTCGCTCACGCCTCGACCTCCGCCGGTGCGGCGCTCTCGGGTTGCGACCCCGCGCCTCCTCGACGCTTGCGCATCTCGTCCGCGTTCTTCAGCCTCGTCAACCCTTCGAACGTCGCCTTGATCACGTTGTGCGGGTTCGTCGTACGCAGAGACTTCGTCAGGATGTCCTGGATGCCGACGGACTCGAGCACGGCCCGGACCGGCCCTCCGGCGATGACGCCCGTGCCGGGCGCGGCCGGCTTCAGGAGAACGCGCCCCGCGCCGTACCGTCCGAGCACCGCGTGCGGAATGGTCGTGCCCTTCAGCGAGATCTGCTGCATGTTCTTCTTGGCCATCTCGATCCCCTTCTTGATGGCCGTGGGGACTTCCTTCGCCTTGCCCGAGCCATAACCGACGCGGCCCTGTCCGTCGCCGACGACGACGAGCGCGGAGAACGAGAAGTTCTTTCCGCCCTTCACGACCTTCGTGACCCGGTTGATGTGGACCACGCGGTCGATCAGCTCGCGACCCTGGGCGTCGCGCTCCTTCTCGCGCTCGCGAGGCGCCCGGGACATGCGGTTGCTGCTCATTCTTTTGCCTGCTCCTTCTGCTGCGCCGGACTCAGAACTCGAGGCCGCCCTGACGGGCCGCCTCGGCGAGAGCCTTGACCTTGCCGTGGTAGATGTAGCCGCCGCGGTCGAAAACGACCCGGGCGACCCCCTTCGACTTCGCGCGCTCGGCGACCAGCGTTCCGACCCGGGTCGCCGTCTCCCGGTTGGCCGCCGGCTTCTTGTCCCCCTTGAGAGCGGCGTCGAGCGAGGACGCGTGCGCGATCGTCGCCCCGGTGGCGTCGTCGATCACCTGGGCGTAGATGTGGCGCCCGCTCTTGAAGACGGCCAGGCGCGGTCGTTCGACCGAGCCCTTGAGACGCCGGCGGATCCGCGAACGAATCCGGCGACGCGATTCGGTTCTCTCTTTCGAAACCTTCATCGTCTACTTTCCACCGGCCTTCCCGACCTTGCGCCGGATCACCTCGTTGGCGTACTTGATCCCCTTCGCCTTGTACGGGTCGGGCACGCGCAGCCGGCGGATCTCGGCGGCCGTCTGGCCGACCTTCTGCCGATCCGCTCCCGAGATCGAGAGCTTGCCGGCCTTGGCGTCCAGAGCCACCGCGATCCCCTCGGGGATCGGGAAGTTGATCGGATGGGAGTAGCCGAGCGTGAAGACGATCGTCTGTCCCCGGACCTCGGCCTTGTAGCCGACCCCCACGATCTCGAGGTCCCGCGTGAAGCCCTTCGTGACGCCGGCGACCGAGTTCGCCACCAGGCTGCGCACGAGGCCGTGCCAGGCGCGCTGCTGGGGCTCGTCGTTCGACCGCGCGAAGCGGACCTCCCCCTTGTCGATCTCGAGCGTGATCCCCGGCGGGATACGGCTCGCGAGCTCGCCCTTCGGGCCCTTGACCCGCACGAACTCGCCGTCGCTCTTGACCTCGACCCCCTGCGGGATCCCGACCGGCATTCTTCCGATGCGTGACACGGCTTCTCCTACCAGACGTTGCAGAGGATCTCGCCGCCCAGGCGCGACTCGCGCGCCTTCCGGCCGGTGACGATCCCCCGGGAAGTGGAAACGATCGAGATTCCGAGGCCGCCCAGGACCTCCGGAATCTCCTTCGCCGGCGCATAGACGCGGCGGCCGGGCCGAGAGACGCGCTCCAGGCCGGCGACGATGGGCGACCCCTCCGGGTCGTACTTCAGTCCGACGCGCAGGATCGGCCGTCCCGCTTCCTCGACCCGCCGCCAGGAGCCGATGTACCCCTCGTCGGCCAGGACGCGGAGGACGTCCTCCTTGATGCGCGAGGCGGGAACGTCCACGCGGTCGTGTCCCGCCCGCATTCCGTTGCGGAGGCGGTTCAGAAGATCGGAAATCGGATCGCTCGTCTTCATCGGCTCACCACGACGCCTTCACGACGCCCGGGACGTACCCCGCGTTCGCGCTGGATCGGAAACAGATCCGGCAGAGGCCGAACTTGCGCAGGACGCTGCGCGCCCGCCCGCAGACCCGGCAGCGACGCACCGTGCGCGTCATGAACTTCGGCTTCCTCGCCGCCTTGATTCTCATCGCCCTTCTGGCCATTCGTCAGGACTCCTTGCGGGACGCGAAAGGCATCCCGAGGCGCTTCAGCAGCGCGAAGGCGCGGTCGTCGCGCCCGGCAGTGGTCACGATCGTCACGTTCAGACCCTTCGACTTGTCGGTCTTCGCGTAATCGATCTCCGGAAAGATGAAATGGTCCCGGACGCCGAGCGTGTAGTTGCCCCGGCCGTCGAAGGCCTTGGGCGACACGCCGCGGAAGTCGCGGACCCGGGGCAACGCGATGTTGATCAGCCGGTCGAGGAAGTCGTACATGCGCCGGCCGCGGAGCGTGACGCGGGCCCCGATCGGCATCCCGGTGCGGAGCTTGTACGTCGCGATCGACTTCTTCGCCTTCGTCACCACCGCGCGCTGCCCGGCGATCGCCGAGAGCTCGTCGACCGCGCCCTCGAGGATCTTGGGGTTCGCCACGGCCTCCCCCAGCCCCATGTTGAGCACGATCCGATCGAGGCGCGGCAGCGCCATGAGGTTGTCTTCGCCGAACTCCTTCTTGAGCTCGGGGACGACCTGCCGGTCGTATTGTTCCTTCAGTCTCGGTTCTGCCATCTTTCGTTTCCCGTTTCCCGTTTCCCGTCTTCTCTAGGTGAGCGCCGCGCCGCTCTTCTTCGCGAAGCGCTCCGGCGCTCCCTCGGCGTCGCGGCGCCGGCCGATCCGCGTGCGCGTGTTCCGATCCGGATCGACGAGCATCACGTTGGAGACGTGGATCGCCGCTTCCTTCTCGGAGATGCCGCCCGCGATGTTCTTCGACGGGTTCGGGCGAACGTGTTTCTTGATCATGTTCACCCGTTCGACGATCACGCGATCGGCCTTGGGAAGGATCTTCAGGATCTTGCCCTGGCGACCGCGGTCGCGGCCGGCGACGACGATGACGACGTCGTTCTTCTTCAGCCGCGGCTTCTTCGTCACAGATCCTTCCCGTGCTGCTGTTTTCACAGCACCTCCGGAGCGAGCGAGATGATCTTCATGAACTTCTTCTCCCGCAGCTCGCGGGCGACCGGGCCGAACACGCGAGTGCCGACGGGCTCCCCCTCCGGCGAGATGAGCACCGCCGCATTGTCGTCGAACCGGATGTAGGAGCCGTCGCGCCGGCGGTGATTGCGCCGGGTGCGGACGATCACCGCCTTGACGACCCGCTTGCCGTGCTTCTCGACGAACGGCGAGTCGGGCGCCGCCTCCTTCACGGAGGCCGTGATCACGTCTCCGAGGCCGGCGTACCGCCCGGCCGAGCCGCCGCGCATCCGGATGCACGCGATCTTGCGCGCGCCCGAATTGTCCGCGACCTCCAGGATCGTGCCCATCTGGATCATCGGTCCACCCCTGAGCCGTTCTTCACGCTACGCCTTTGCCTTGACGATGACTTCTCTCAAGATCCAGCGCTTCCGCTTGGACATCGGACGCGTCTCCTGGATGAGCACGCGATCCCCCGTCTTTGCGGAGTTGGACTCGTCGTGCGCCATGAAGCGGCTCGTGCGCTTGATGGTCCGCTTGTAGCGTCCGTGCTCGACGTGCCTCTCGACCTCGACGACGATCGACTTGTTCATCGCGTCGGAGACGACCCGACCCACTTTCGTCGCGGTCCGCCGCGAGCGCGCTTTTTCGACGCTGGCTTCCATCACTGTTTCTCCGCTTCCGCTTCCGCCCCGAGCGCGAGCGCCCGGCGGTACGTCTTGATCCGCGCGATGTCCCGCCGCAGCACCTTCAACCTCATCGGGTTTTCGAGCTGACCGGTGGCCTTCTGGAGCCGGAGCTTCCACGAAGCCTCGCGGAGTTGTTTTTCCTTCTCGGCGAGATCGGCCTCGCCCTGCTGGGCAAGCGTCTCCCTCTCCTTCTTCTTCATCGAAGCTCCATCTCCGATTCCCGGGTGATGAAACGCGTCTTCAGTCCGATCTTGTCGGCCGCCAGCCCGAGCGCCTCTTTCGCGGTGGCGAGGTCGACGCCCTCCATCTCGTAGAGGACGCGACCCGGCTTCACGACGGCGACCCAGCCCTCCGGCGGACCTTTCCCCTTGCCCATGCGCGTCTCGGCCGGCTTCTTGGTGTACGGCTTGTCCGGGAAGATCCGAATCCAGATCTTCCCGCCGCGCTTGACCGCGCGCGTCATCGCGATCCGGGCGGCTTCGATCTGCCGCGCCGTCACCCAGCCGGGTTCCAGCACCTGCAGGCCCGTATCGCCGAACGCGAGGCTGCCGCCACGGTGCGCCTTGCCCCGCATCCGACCCCGCTGCTGCTTGCGGTACTTGACCTTGGATGGCATCAACATGGACTAGCTCGTTTCCCGTTTTCCGCTTCCCGTTTTCCGGCTCACGCGGTCTTCCGCCGGTTCTTGGCCTTGTGCTGTTCGCCGCGATAGATCCAGGTCTTGACGCCGATCTTCCCGTACGTCGTGTTCGCCTCGGCGAAGCCGTAGTCGATGTCGGCCTTCAGGGTGTGCAGCGGCAGCCGCCCCTCCTGATACCACTCCGCGCGCGCGATCTCGGCGCCGTTCAGGCGGCCGGCGCAGCGGATCTTGATGCCCTGCGCTCCGAACCGGAACGCCGACTCGATTCCCTTCTTCATGGCGCGCCGGAAGGCGACCCGTCGCTCGAGCTGCAGCGCGATCGATTCGGCCACGAGCTGCGCGTCCGTCTCGGGCCGCTGGATCTCGATGATGTTGATGTGGACTTCGCCCTTCATCCGCTTCTGGAGCTCGTCCCGGAGCTTGTCGACCTCGGCACCGCGCTTCCCGATGATGATCCCGGGGCGCGAGGTCTGGATGTTGACCTTCAGCTTGTTCGCGAAACGCTCGATGTCGATCTCCGAGACCCCCGCGTGCGAGAGGCGACCCTTGAGCTCCTTGCGGAGCTTCAGGTCCTCGTGCAGGTAGTTCTGGTACTCCTTGACCGAGAACCACCGCGAGTGCCACGTGCGATTGAAGCCGAGGCGGAAGCCGTACGGGTGGACTTTCTGTCCCATGGGTTCCTTCTTCTCCTAGCTCTCGTCCGAAACTTCGATCGTGACGTGGCTCTTCCGGTGGAGCACCCGGAACGCCCGACCCATCGGCGCGGGCCGCACGCGCTTGTCCTGCGGCCCCTTGTCCACGAAAATCTTCTTCACGACGAGCTCGTCCACGTCGAGGTGCGCTTCCTTCTGTTCCGCATTGGCGACGGCCGAGCGCAGAGTCTTCTCGATGTCCCGCGCCGCGACCTTCGGCGTGTGCCGCAGGATCGCGAGCGCGTCGTTGACCGACTTGCCGCGGACGAGGTCCGCGACGAGACGGGCCTTCTGCGCCGAGCCCTTGCGGTAACGGAGAGTCGCCTTCGCCTTCATGCCGGGGCTCCCTTCGCCGGCGCGGCCGCGGGCGCCGCTCCCGGCGCGGACGGAGCTCCCGGAGCGCCCGGCGCTCCCGGAGCCGCCCCGAGCTTCGCGCCCGTTTCCGCCTTCTTCCCGCCGTGCCCCTTGAATATGCGCGTGGGAGAAAACTCGCCGAGCTTGTGGCCGACCATGTTCTCGGCGATGTACACCGGGATGAACTTGCGCCCGTTGTGCACCGCGATCGTGTGTCCGACCATGTCGGGGATGATGGTCGACCGCCGCGACCACGTCTTGATCACCTTGCGCTCACGGGTCGCGTTGGCGGCCGCCACCTTCTTCGTCAGGTGGTCGTCCACGAACGCGCCCTTCTTGATCGATCGCGCCATTCTCGAGCGGCTCCCTAGGCCTTCGCCTTGCGACGGCGGACGATGAACGAATCCGTCCGCTTGTTGTTTCTCGTCTTCATGCCCTTCGTCTTCCAACCCCACGGCGACGTCGGGTGCCGGCCGCCGGACGTCTTGCCCTCACCGCCACCCATGGGGTGATCGACCGGGTTCATGGCCACGCCCCGCACGTGCGGCCGCCGGCCGACCCAGCGGCTGCGCCCGGCCTTCCCGACGGACACGTTCTCGTGCTCGATGTTCCCGACCTGTCCGATCGTCGCGTAGCACTCGATGTGCACCTGGCGCACTTCGCCCGATGGGAGGCGGACCTGCGCGTAGCCCCCCTCCTTGGCCATGAGCTGAGCCGCCGCTCCCGCGGAGCGCACGAGCTGTCCGCCCCGTCCGCGCTTCAACTCGATGTTGTGGATCGTCGTTCCGAGCGGGATGCCCCGCAGAGGCAGGGCGTTCCCCGGAAGGATGTCGGCGGCCGGCCCCGCGACGACCTGCGCGCCGACGGTGAGCCCGTTCGGGGCGAGGATGTAGCGCTTCTCTCCGTCGACGTAGTGGAGCAGCGCGATCCGCGCGGTCCGGTTCGGGTCGTACTCGATCGAGGCGACCTTTGCGGGCACTCCCATCTTGTCGCGGCGGAAATCGATGATGCGGTAGAGCCG
Organism: Thermoanaerobaculia bacterium; assembly: GCA_035457525.1. Lineage (GTDB taxonomy): Bacteria > Acidobacteriota > Thermoanaerobaculia > UBA5066 > Gp7-AA6 > Gp7-AA6. The sequence goes on from DATIBN010000086.1 coordinate 8,039, forward strand.
CTTGTGGCCCCCTCCCATGAAGCGGGAGGTGACCCGCCCCTGGCTGTTCCGCCCGCCCGTCGAGCGCAACCCGACCGTGAGCGATTTCTCGGGGCGCGCCGCGGAGATCTCCTCGAACGTGAGCGAGGTCTGGAAACGTCGCCCCGCCGAGGTCGGCTTGTATTTCTTCAACGCCATGTCTGCTACACCCCTTCGAAGAACTCGATCGGCTTTTCGCCGGGCGCCAGCCGCACGTACGCCTTCTTCCAGGCCTTCCGCTGGCCGATGAATCGGCCCATGCGCTTCATCTTCCCCTCGCGGTTGGCCACCCGCACCTGCGCGACCTTCACGCCGAACAGGGCCTGCACCGCGCGCGCGATTTCGATCTTGTTCGCGCCACGGGCGACTTCGAAGCACACCGTGTTGGACGCGTCCTTCAGGCGGGTCGCCTTCTCGGTGATGAGCGGCCGCCGGATCACCTGCTGCGGGTCCATCACTCGCCTCCGAGCGTCTCGACGACGCGGGAGAACGCGTCCTTCGAGACGACGACCGTTCCGTGGCTCATCACGTCGTAGACGTTGACGGCAAGCGGGTCCACGAGCTTCCACTCCGAGACGTTGCGCGACGCCCGTGCGAAGTTCTCGTTGCCGCGGGCGCCGACGAAGAGCGCTTTGCCGGAAATCCCGAGGCCCTCGACCGCCGCCTTGAGGTCCTTCGTCCGGTGCGTCTCGAGATCGAGGCCCTCGAGCACGAGGAGCCGCTCCTCTTTCACGCGGCGCGAGAGCGCGGCCTTCAGCGCGTTCTTCTTCTCGTTCACCGACAGCTTCTGCTCGTACGAGCGCGGCGTCGGGCCGTGCGACGTCCCGCCGTGGCGGTGGATCGGCGGCCGGGAGCCGCCCTGCCGGGCGCGCCCCGTCCCCTTCTGCTTGAAGGGCTTGCGGCCGCTGCCGGACACCTCCGACCGCGTCTTGGTCTTGTGTGTCCCGCGGCGCAGGCCCGCCTGGTAGGACTTGACCGCTTCCCACACGAGGTGGCTGCGGAAGGGGTACTCGAAGACGGCGGAGGGAAGGTCCACTTCCCCCACGCGCTCTTTCTTCCAGTTCACGACGGGCAGTGTCGCCATGTCCGTCACTCCGGTTTCGCGAAGGTCGAGCGAACGATCTTCACGAGGCTTCGCCGAGCGCCGGGCACCGCTCCGCTCAGGTAGATGAGGTTCTTTTCGGCGTCGACGCGCACGACCGTCAGGTTCTTCGCCGTCGCCTGCCGCCCGCCGAGCCGGCCGGAGGACCGCATCCCCTTCACCACCCGCGAGGGGTACGCCGAAGCACCGATCGATCCGGGCGCCCGGTGGAACATGGAACCGTGGGTCGCCGCGCCGCCGCGGAAGTGGTGGCGCTTAATGACTCCCGCGAAACCCTTGCCCTTGGAGACCCCGATCACGTCGACGTGGTCCTTCTCTTTGAAGGCGTCGCACAGCACCTTGTCCCCCGGCTTCAGCTCCTCGCCGCCGTCCAGGTCGAACTCCGCGACGTTGCGCATCGGGGCGACACCGGCGCGCTCGAAGTGCCCCTTGCGGGAGCGGTTGGCGCGCCGGTCCGGGCGCGATTCGACGAGCCCGATCTGGACGGCGTCGTAGCCGTCCCGGTCGGAGGTCTTCTTTTGAACGACGAGACAGGGCCCCGCCTCGACGACCGTGACCGGCACGAGGGTGCCGTCGGTCGCGAAGATCTGGGTCATGCCCACCTTTCGGCCGAGAATTCCGTTGACTGGCATCTGGCTGCTCTCGTTATTTCCCGAAGGCCTTGATCTCGACGTCCACGCCGACCGGCAGCTCCAGCTTCATCAAGGCGTCGACGGTCTGGGAAGTCGGCTCGAGGATGTCGAGAAGGCGCTTGTGCGTCCGCATCTCGAACTGCTCCCGCGACTTCTTGTCGATGTGCGGCGAGCGGTTGACCGTGTAGCGTGAGACCGCCGTCGGCAGGGGGATCGGCCCGGCGATCTTCGCGCCCGTCCGGCGCGCCGTGTCCACGATCTCCGACGCGGACTGATCGAGGATCCGGTAGTCGAACGCCTTCAGGCGAATGCGGATCTTGTCGTTCTTCATGGGACTCGCGCTATCTCACGAACCAAGAAACACCTTCCTTGTCGTCTGTCGCGGCGCCTCGACGGCGCCAGTAGAGAGCAAACGGCCCCTACGCAACATCCCATGGCGAAAAGCATCCGCATGGCTATTCGAGAATCTCGGTAATGGTTCCCGCCCCGACGGTTCTTCCGCCTTCGCGGATGGCGAATCGCAGCCCCTTCTCCATGGCGATGGGGGTGATCAGGTTGATCTCCAGGGACACCGTGTCCCCCGGCACCACCA
>DATIBN010000087.1:0-2645 GCA_035457525.1 Thermoanaerobaculia bacterium
TTCAGCGATTCCGCGGTGGCCGGCAATGTGGACGTTGCGACGTTCTCGCCGACCAACCCGGCGACTCTGGATCCCAGGATCGCGCTCGTCGGAAGACGACCAACCTCGCGCCGGGACAGCCCGTGCGCGTCACCCTCGACGCCTTTCCCGAACGGAACCTGACCGGCACGCTCCGCTTCATCGGCAGCGTCGGGGCGTCGGAGAAGAACGAATCGCGATCTTTTCCGGTGACGATCTCCCTCGACGGCTCCGACTCCCGGTTCCGCCCGGGAATGGTCGCGCGCTGCTCGATCCGCGGCCGGCCGATCGCCGATGCGCTCTATGTTCCGGTCGAGGCCGTCCACACCCAGGAAAACGGGACCTTCGTCCGGGTCGCCTCGGTTTTCGGGGCGCCGACCCTCCGGAAGGTGGAAATCGGGCGCAGCACCGCGCGGTTCGTGGAAGTGAGGGCGGGTCTCCGGGAGGGGGATCGCGTCCGGATCGGCGAAGCCGAGTAGCCACCGAAGGCCTCCACGGGGATGGAGGAATGCCCCCCGAACTGATACGTTTGCATCACACGGCGGACAGAATTCGTTGATCTTCTTGAGCCCGGAGAAGGAGAAAAGAGCGTGAGCAGCCTCGCTTTCCTCGCGGTCGTGAACATCGTCATCTGGGCGGGGCTCTTCTTCTACGTCTGGCGTCTCGACCGGCGGCTCGCGGAGATGGAGAAAAACCGATGAAAAAGGGGTACTGGGTCGCGGCGGCGCTCGCCGTGCTGTTCGTGGGGCTCGGGCTGACGTCCTTCCAGAAGACGCTGACGCCCTACCTCTCCTTCGAGGAAGCCCGGAAGTCCAAGGGGGCCGTGCAGGTCATGGGGGGACTGGACAAGACGAGCGATCGGTACGACACGGCCACCCAGCAACTCTCGTTCGACCTCGTCGACCCCCAGGGTAACCGGATGCCGGTCCTCTACGGGGGGACGCGGCCCGCGAACTTCAAGGACGCGGTCTCGATCGTCGCGATCGGACGCTATCGAAACGGCCGGATCGAAGCCGAGAAGCTGCTCGTGAAGTGCCCCTCGAAGTACCAGGGTTCGGAGGTCGAGAGGGCTTACCCCTCCCGCACGGGAGGGTCCGGGATCTGACCTCCACGGGCACGTATTTCTGGCCGGGCGTCGCGGCGATCTGGGCGGCGCTCTTCTTCGGCCTCGCCGCCATGGTGACGTATTTCCGCGTCGATCGTGGCCGCCACGACCTCCTCTCCGTCGCGCGCAGCGCGTATGCCGCCTTCGCGACGTCGGTGGTCGCCGCGAGCGTCGTGCTGATGATGCTCCTCATCCAGCACCGGTTCGACGTGGCCTACGTGAACTCGTACTCGAGCACCGATCTCCCCTTCCACTTCCTGATCTCGACCTTCTGGGCCGGACAGGAAGGGTCGTTCCTCCTGTGGTGCCTGTTCGGCTCGCTGATCGGCCTCTTCGTGTGGCGCAGCGCGAAGGAGCAGGAAGCCCCGGTGATGATCGTCTACATCGCGACCTTCATCGGGATCATCGCCATCCTCTGCAAGCAGAGTCCCTTCAAGCTACTCCCGCCTCCGGCTCCGACCGACGGCGTCGGGTTGAATCCCCTCCTCCAGGACCCGTGGATGGTGATCCACCCCCCCGTGATGTTCGTCGGTTTCGCTTCGCTCTCGGTGCCGTTCGCCTTCGCGATCTCGGCTCTCTGGAAGAAGCGGTGGGACGGCTGGGTGCCCCGCGCCATCCCCTGGGCGCTCGTCTCGTTCGTGACGCTCGGGACGGCGATACTGATGGGCGGCTACTGGGCGTACAAGACGCTCGGCTGGGGCGGCTACTGGGGGTGGGACCCCGTCGAGAACACGAGTCTCGTTCCCTGGCTCTTCACGACGGCGCTCGTCCACGGGATGTTCCTGCAGCGCGTCAAGAAGCGGCACCGGAAGGTGAACCTGATCCTCGCCTGTGCGTCGTTCGCGACCATTCTGTACGGCACGTTCCTGACCCGCTCGGGTGTCCTGGCCGACTTTTCGGTCCACTCGTTCATCGACCTCGGCATCACCGGGTGGCTCGTGTCGATCCTCGGCTTCTTCCTGCTGCTGTCGATCGGGCTGATCGCGCTGCGCTGGCGCCGCGTCCCGGTGCTCGAGGAGGAGGAGACGGGACTCCTCTCGCGGGGTGTCTTCTTCATCCTCGGCATCGCCGTTTTCTGCGCGCTCGCGTGCGTGATCCTCCTGGGGACGTCGGCGCCGCTCCTGACCCGTCTGTCCGGCAACCCGTCGCAGGTCCAGACGACCTTCTACAACAAGACCGCGGCGCCCGCCGCGCTCCTGCTCGCCGTGCTCTCGGGTCTCGTGGCGTTCGTGTCCTGGAAGGGGGCGTCCGCCCGGGAGCTCTTCGTCAGTACTCGCCGCTCTCTCCTGGTCGGCGCGGCCGCCGTCGTCCTGTCGCTCCTCCTCGGAGGGCGGGATCCGGCGAGCCTCGTGCTCCTCTTCGTGGCCGCCGCCGCGGCGGACATGAACCTGCGGGCCGTGATTCGCAAGGCGAAGAACGGCAAGTTCGGCGGAGCCGGCGGATACCTCGCCCATGTCGGCGTGGGCATCATGCTGGCCGGGATCGTCGTTTCCGGCGTGTACGCGCGCACGGAGCGTCTGAC
>DATIBN010000088.1:0-2387 GCA_035457525.1 Thermoanaerobaculia bacterium
ATGGCGACCACCGCTTTCCGGAAAGTGAGCTACGCGGAGCTCCAGGAGCTGCCGCGGAACGACAGCCGAATCGTCGAGCTCATCGAGGGCGAGATCTTCATGACGCCGTCCCCGAACACGAGACACCAGCGTGCGGCAGGCCGCCTGTTCCGTGCACTCTCCGACTTCGTGGAAAGGAACGAACTCGGCGAGGTCTTCATTGCGCCCTACGACATCGTCTTCAGCAAATGGACGGCCCTCGAGCCGGACCTGCTCTTCATCCGAAGGGAACGCTTCTCGATCATCACCGAGGCCAACGTCCAGGGCGTTCCCGACCTCGTCATCGAGATCCTGTCCCCGAGCCGAAAGGCGTACGACCGGAGAAAGAAACTCACCGTGTACGAGAAGGCCGGAGTCCCGGAGCTCTGGTACTTCGACCCCGAGGACGGGACGGCCGAGATATTGGAGCTCGGATCGGGAGGACGCTACGTGCTGGCGGCGAGGCTCTCCGGCAACGACGCGATCGTCACGAAGATCCTGCCGAAACTCGCACTGACCCTCGGCGAGGTGTTCGGCACCTAGTTCTTGGTCCGGTAGTCCTCGCGGAGTCGGTGCAGGTCCTTCAGCGCTCCTCGCAGCACGCCGATGACCCGCGACACCTCCCGGCCGTAGTACTTCATCTCCGGGTCGCAGTCGGTCAGTCCGTAGATCGCCTCGTCTTTTTCCAGTCGGTCCTTCTCGAACGACAGCCGCTCGATCAGCTCGTCGAGCTCGGTGCGCAGCACGAAAGCGATGTCGCGCACGCCGAGGAAGCGGCTGCACTGCGGGCAGTGAACCTCTTCGCTGCCGGTGTCCGGCACACCATCGATGACGAACTGACGCTCGCAGCGGGGGCACTCGAAGACTTCCGGGATCATGACCGGAGTCAGTTTACGCCACGGCGTGCCCCTCGAGGGGCCGGTCGCCCACGGCCCGTCCTCAAACGGCGTCACTCTTCGAGGTGAAGTTGAAGTCGCGCGACCGGATCCCGGGGACGACCATGTCGCCCGTCGAAACCGCGGCGCTCATCGCTTCCATGTTCTTCAGAAGGTTGACGGGGCTGTCGTTGAATCGGAAGTTGTTGACGGGGCCGACGACCTTCCCCTTTTCGATCAGCCACACGCCGTCGCGCGTCAACCCGGTGAGCTGCACCGTCTGCGGGTTCACCGTGCGGATGTACCAGAACCGCGTCAGGAGCAGCCCGCGCTCGGTGCCGGCCACGAGGTCTTCGACGGTGCCGGTTCCGCCCTCCATCACGATTCCGCCGGAGAACGGAAGAGGCTCCTCCTCGATCTTCTTCGCCCAGTAGCGGTCGATCGACAGGTTCCGGAGCACGCCCTTCTCGATCCACGTCGTCTTGCGCGCGGGAAGTCCGGCGAAGTTGCCGCCGGCGAAGCCCCCGAATCCGAGGAAACCGCCGCCCGCGCTGCCGATCCACGGTCGTCCCGGCACGCGCGCGTCGAACGGGTCCGAGTGGATCGTGACGCTCTCCGAAAAGATCCTCTCGCCGATCCGGTTCCCGCCACCCGGCTTCGCGAAGAAACTCCGACCTTCGTCCGCGGCTCGGCGCGAAAGCACGGAGTTCAGGTTTCCGAGGAGGTCCGACACGGCCTGCGGCTCGAAGACGACCGTGTAGCGTCCGGGCGGCAGGTCCCGCGGTTTCGCGCTCTCCTCCGCCTTCTTCGCGGCGCGGCGGGCGAGCTCCGCCGCCGGGATCGACGAGAAATCCGGCGCCTCGAGCCCTGCCCAGCCGGAGCCCGTCCCGTCCTCGGTCCGCATCGTGGTCGAGAACCCGGCCGACGTCGACGCCGAGAAGCCGAAGTTCCCCTTCTTGTTCGCGAGCGCCGCCCAGCGCACCGTCGTTTCCGAAAACCCGGACGCCGCGAGCTTCCGGCTGCGCGCGAGATCGAGCGCCGCCTTGACACCGCTCTTCCTCTCGGGCGCTCCCGCTTTCGAGGTCGCCTCGTGCGCCGCGCGGATCTCGGGATACTTCTGCGCGGGAAGGCCGTCGACCCACTCCGGGTCGACGTTCGCCGCCGCCATGACTTCCTCGCTCCGCGCGACCGCGGTCTTCAAGGCGGCCTCGTCCGTGTCGTTGACCCGCACCGTTCCGGAGCGTCCGTTGCCCCGGCTCACGATGGCGATCGTCAGGTCCCGCGCGGATCCCGACGTCGTGACGTCGTTGGCGGCGAACCGCGTGTGGCCGGCTTCCGTCGCCTCCAGCCAGACCTCGCACTCCGGCGCCTTCGAGTACGAGAAGACTTTTCTCGGCGAGCTTCTTTGCTTCCTCTCTCGTCCACGCCATCGCGTTACTCCGTCTTCAGGACGTTGATCTGGCGGAAGCGCGCGGGCGCGCATCCGTGGCTCAT